>JAJKJG010000151.1 GCA_021154065.1 Methylobacterium sp. | reverse complement strand
GCACGCACCGGCGGTCGGGCGCGGCATCGGCGGAGTGCGTCCTTCGAGGCTCGCTCTGCTCGCACCTCAGGATGAGGAGGCTTGAGGATGGCCCAGATGAGAAATCGCTTCGTTTTCGGCGGCTAGAGCAATGGAGCTCCTCCTCCAGCAGGTCCTGGCGGGGCTCGCGACCGGCGGCATCTACGCCTGCATGGCGCTTGCCGTAGTGATGATCTACCAGGCGATCGACCACCTCAATTTCGCGCAAGGCGAGATGGCGATGTTCTCGACCTTCATCGCCTGGCAGCTCCTCGCTTGGGGCGTGCCCTACTGGGCCGCCTTCCTGATCACGATCGCAATCTCCTTTATCGCCGGGGCAGCGATCGAGCGGATCGTCTTCAAGCCGATCCACGACGCGCCGGTGCTCAGCCACGTCGTCGTCTTCATCGCGCTGTTTGCGATCCTCAACAGCCTCGCCGGCTTCATCTGGGACTTCACCATCAAGCCGTTCCCGACGCCGTTCGGAACGGCGCCGCTGTTCGGCCGCGGCATCGTCTCGGCCCACCAGGCCGGCATGATCGCCGTCACGCTCGTCGTCCTCGTCTTCCTCTACGTGTTCTTCCGCTACACGCCCGTCGGCCTGCAGATGCGCGCCGCCGCCGGCAATCCGCAATCGGCCCGGCTCGTCGGCATCCGGGTCGGCTGGATGATCGCGCTCGGCTGGGGCATGGCGGCGGCGATCGGCGCCATTGCCGGCATGCTGATCGCGCCGGTGGTGTTCCTCGAACCCAGCATGATGCTCGGCATCCTGCTCTACGGCTTCGCCGCGGCGGTCGTCGGCGGGCTGACGAGCCCCGGCGGCGCGGTCCTCGGCGGCTTCTCGGTCGGCATCCTCGAGAACCTCGTCGCGACCTACGTGCCTTACGTCGGCAGCGAGCTGAAGCTGCCGATCGCGCTCGTCATCATCGTGACGGTGCTGGTGGTGCGCCCCGGCGGCCTGTTCGGCCGCGTCCATGTGCAGCGGGTCTGACCATGGAAGCGGCCGAGACCCTTGCCGTCGCCCGCGCCCGCCCGGCGCTGACGCTCGGCCGCGCGATCCTGCTTGTCGGGATCCTGCTGGCGATTGCCGTTCCGTTCGCGGCGAAGAGCTTCCTCGTCTTCCAGCTGACGCTGGTGCTGGTCTACGCGATCGCCATCTGCGGCCTGAACCTGCTGACCGGCTTCAACGGCCAGTTCTCGCTCGGCCACGGCGCCTTCTACGCCATCGGCGCCTACACGGCCGCGATCCTGATGGAGCATGGCGGCGTCTCCTATGTCTGGACGATTCCGGCCGCCGGCCTGGTGTGCTTCGTCGCCGGCTTCCTGTTCGGCCTGCCGGCGCTGCGGCTCGAGGCCATCTATCTCGCGCTCGCGACCTTTGCGCTCGCCGTCGCGGCGCCGCAGATCCTCAAGCTCTCGCCGATCGAGCACTGGACCGGCGGCGTGCAGGGCATCGTCATCCTGAAGCCCGACGCGCCCTTCGGGCTGCCGCTGAACCAGGACCAGTGGCTCTATTTCTTCACCCTCGGCGTGGCGCTCGCGATGTTCTTTGCGGCGCACAACCTCGTCCATAGCCGCACCGGGCGCGCCATCATGGCGATCCGCGACAACCCGATCGCGGCGCGCTCGATGGGCATCAACACCGCCCTCTACAAGACCCTGACCTTCGGCGTGTCGGCGCTCTACACCGGCGTCGCGGGCGCGCTCGGCGCGATCGTCGTCCAGTTCGTCGCCCCGGACAGCTTCACCTTTTCGCTCTCGATCGCCTTCCTGGTCGGGCTCGTCGTCGGCGGCGTCGGCTGGATCCCGGGCGCTCTCTTCGGCGGCGCCTTCGTCCTCTTCGTCCCGAACATCGCCGAGCACATCTCGAAAGGGCTGTCCGGCGCCGCTTATGGCGTGATCCTGATTTTGCTGATCTATTTGATGCCCTCGGGCGCCGGGGGTTTCTTTCAGCTTCTCGCGAACCGCGCCGCGAAATGGCGGCGCCGACCAAGGGAGGAAAGGACATGAAAGCTTTCGTGCAGCGCTACGGCGTCGCTGTCGCCGCCGCGACCGTCGGCCTCGTCCTCGCGGCGATCCCGGCCGCCGCGCAGAAGAAATACGATCCGGGCGCGAGCGACACCGAGATCAGGGTCGGCAACATCAATCCCTACAGCGGCCCGGCCTCGGCCTACGGCCTCATCGGCAAGACCATCGAGGCCTACTTCAAGAAGGTGAACGCCGACGGCGGCATCAACGGCCGCAAGATCAACTTCATCTCCTACGACGACGGCTACAGCCCGCCGAAGGCGGTCGAGCAGGCGAGGAAGCTCGTCGAGAGCGACGAGGTGCTGCTGATCTTCCAGTCGCTCGGCACGCCGTCGAACACGGCGATCCAGAAGTACATGAATTCGAAGAAGGTGCCGCAGCTCTTCGTCGCCACCGGCGCGACGAAATGGGGCGACCCGAAGAACTTCCCCTGGACCATGGGCTGGCAGCCGACCTATCAGTCGGAGGGCCGGATATACGCCAAGTTCCTGCTCGAGCGGCACCCGAACGCCAAGATCGGCATCCTCTACCAGAACGACGATTACGGGAAGGACTACGTCAAGGGCCTGAAAGACGGGCTCGGCGACAAGGCGAAGACGATGATCGTCGCCGAAACGCCCTACGAGACCTCCGACCCGACGGTTGATTCGCAGATGGTGCGCCTCAAGGCGTCCGGCGCCGACGTGTTCTTCAACGTCACGACGCCGAAATTCGCCGCCCAGGCGATCAAGAAGGCGGCCGAGATCGGCTGGCAGCCGGTGCACCTCCTCAACAACGTCTCGCAATCCGTCGGCTCGGTGCTGCAGCCGGCCGGGCTCGAGAACGCCAAGGGGATCTATTCGAGCTACTACCTCAAGGACCAGAACGATCCGCAGTGGAAGGACGACGCGGCGATGAAGGATTGGCGCGCCTTCATGGACAGGTACTTCCCCGACGGCGACAAGACCTCGAGCTTCACCGTCTACGGCTACGCCGTCGCGCAGACCATGGCGCAGGTGCTCAAGCAATGCGGCGACGAGCTCACCCGCGAGAACGTCATGCGCCAGGCCGCGAACCTGAATCTCGACATCGGCGTGCTCCTGCCGGGCATCAAGATCAGCACCAGCCCGACCGACTTCTATCCGATCGAGCAGATGCAGATGCAGCGCTTCAACGGCGAGCGCTGGGAATCGATCGGCGGGGTGATGAGCGGCGAGGTCGGAGGGTAGGTCCATCGGGCGCGGTCATCCCGGCCGCAGCGCAGCGAAGAGCCGGGATCCATTCACGCGCCGGAGCCATGGGTGCCGGCTCGTCCTTCGGCCGTCGGCGACGCCCCGAAGGCGTCGCGCCAGAGGCCCGCGATTGACACGCGGCACCCCCGCCTTAGGCTCGCCTCCGCTCGGGAAAAACAGAACACCGGGCGGGTGCGAGAAGACGCCCTGTGGGAGAAGAAACATGACGAGCCGTCCCAAACGATCGGCGCTGGCGGCGCTCGCCCTCGGCGCGCTTGCCGCGAGCCTTTGGGCGCCCGGCGCCGAGGCGCAGGTGAAGACCGTCCGGCTCGCGAAGCAGTTCGGCATCAGCTACCTGCCGCTGACGATCATGGAGGACAAGAAGCTTCTCGAGGAGCAGGCCAAGAAACTCGGGATCGAGGTCAAGACGGAGTGGCTGCAGCTCAGCGCCGGCTCGCCCATGAACGAGGCGCTGATCTCGGGCAACCTCGACTTCGCCTCGGGCGGCGTCGGCCCGCTCTTGACGATCTGGTCCCGCACCCGCGCGAACCTCAAGGTCAAGGGCGTCGCGGCCATCAACTCGATGCCGATCTGGCTCACCACCATCAACCCCGACGTGAAGACCATCAAGGACTTCACCGAGAAGGACCGCATTGCGCTGCCCGCCGTGAAGGTCTCGATCCAGGCCGTCACCCTCCAGATGGCGGCCGAGCAGGCCTTCGGGCCGGGCCAGCACGGCCGCCTCGACACCCTCACGGTCTCGATGAGCCACCCCGACGGCATGGCCGCCATGATGAGCGGCCGGTCCGAGGTCACCGGCCACTTCACCTCGGCGCCCTTCCAGTACCAGGAGCTCGCCGATCCGCGGGTGCGCAAAGTGGTCGACTCGTACGACGTGCTCGGCGGGCCGCACACTTTCAACGTGGTCTGGGCCGCGACGCGCTTCCGCGACGAGAACCCGAAGATCGTCGAGGCCTTTGTCGCGGCCCTCGACGAGGCGATGAAGTTCATCAACGCGAACCGGAAGGAGGCGGCCGAGATCTGGGTCAGGGCCGAGAACTCCAGGATGCCGGCCGCCGAGGCCGAACGGATCATCCGCCTGCCCGAGAACGAGTGGACCATGACCCCGAAGAAGGTCATGGCCTACGCCGATTTCATGAGCCGCAACGGGCTGATCCCGGCGAGGCCCGAGAGCTGGAAGGACCTGTTCTTCCCCGAGGTCCACGGCCTGCCCGGCAGCTGAGGCGGGCCGATGGCGAAGCCCCTCCTCGACGTGAGCGGCGTCACGATCCAGTACAAGACGCCGCAGCATCTCGTGACCGCCACCTACAAGGTGAGCTTCGGGGTCTATCCGAGCGACCGCTACGTCATCCTCGGCCCGTCGGGCTGCGGGAAGTCGACCCTGCTCAAGGCCGTCGGCGGCTTCCTCGAGCCGGTCGAGGGCGAGATCCGGCTGCGCGACCGCAAGGTCACGGCGCCCGGCCCTGACCGGATGATGGTGTTCCAGGAGTTCGAGCAGCTCATGCCCTGGAAGACGGTCTATCAGAACGTGCTCTTCCCGATGCAGGTGACCGGCAAGTTCCGCGGCAAGGACGCGCACGACCGCGTCAACGCCATCGTCGAGAAGGTCAACCTGACGCGGTTCAAGGACGTCTACCCGCACATGCTCTCCGGCGGCATGAAGATGCGCGTCGCGATCGCCCGCGCGATGGCGCTCGAGCCCGACATCCTGCTCATGGACGAGCCGTTCGCGGCCCTGGACGCGCTGACGCGGCGCAAGATGCAGCAGGAACTGCTGGCTTTGTGGGATCAGCTCCGGTTCACGGTGCTGTTCGTGACGCACTCGATCGAGGAGGCGATCATCGTCGGCTCGCGCATTCTCGTGCTGTCGCCGCACCCTGGGCGCGTCCGCGCCGAGATCGGCGCCGACGCCTTCAGCCACGAGAACGTCGACGGGGTCGAGTTCGGCGCGATCTCGAAGCGCATCCACCGGCTGCTGTTCGAGCACGAGGTCGAGGAGGCGCGGGCATGACCGCGCTTGCCCCCCTCGAGGCGCGCCGGCCGGTCGAGCGGCCGGACTTCGAGAGCGAGCTCGTCGATCCGGCCGGGCTCGTCGTCGTCGAGCGACCGCTGCCCTGGTACGAGCGGATCGTCAAGAACGAGGCGGTCCAGAACGGCGCCATCCTGGCCGGCCTCGCGCTCTTATGGGAGCTCTACGCCCGCTTCCTCGACAACCCGCTCCTCCTGCCGACCTTCTCCGAGATGGTCGCGACGTTCCTGCGCGACATCGCGAACGGGCTTCTCCTCAACCGCATCACGACCTCGCTCAAGTCGCTCGCCTACGGCTACAGCGCCGGGCTCGCGCTCGCGGCGATCTTCACCTCGGTCGCGGTCTCGACCCGCCTCGGCTCGGGGCTGCTGACGACGCTCACCGCGATGTTCAACCCGCTGCCGGCGATCGCGCTTCTGCCGCTGGCGCTGATCTGGTTCGGGCTCGGCACGCCCTCGCTCGTCTTCGTGATCATCCACTCGGTCCTGTGGGCGGTCTCGCTCAACACGCTCGTCGGCTTCCGCTCGGTGCCCGAGACCCTGCGCATGAGCGGGCGAAATCTCGGCCTGCGCGGCATCCGCTACGTCGCGCTCCTCCTCATTCCGGCGGCCTTCGCGGCGATCCTTGCCGGCATGAAGATCGGCTGGGCCTTCGCCTGGCGGACGCTGATCGCGGCCGAGCTCGTCTTCGGGGTCTCGTCGCGCTCCGGCGGGCTCGGCTGGTACATCTTCGAGGCGCGCTCCGAGCTCGAGACCGCGAAGGTGTTCGCCGGCCTGTTCGCGGTGATCCTGATCGGCCTCTTCGTCGAGTCGGTGATCTTCAAGTTCATCGAGCGGCGCACCGTCCTGCGCTGGGGCATGCAGCGGTGAGTCGCGCGGCCACAGCATGATGCCGAAAAGTGGGAACCGGTTTTCGGAAAGGATCATGCTCACGCAAGGAGATGGGGCGGGATGACGATTCGAAAAAAAGTCATCCCGCCCCAGCCGTGATCGGGGCGATCCTCCTGGCGCTCGCGCCGGCCGCCGGGCTGATCGCGCTCGGCTCATGGCTCCGGCGGGCGCGTTTCCTGCCCGACGCCTTCTGGCCCGGGGCCGAGCGGCTCGCCTATTTCATCCTGCTGCCGGCGCTCCTCGTCCACAGCCTCGCCATGGCCGACCTCTCGCGGGTGCCGGTCGCGCGCCTGATGGTCGTGATCGCGCTGTCGCTGACCGGGGTCGCGGCGCTTCTCGTCGCCGTGCGGCCGTGGCTTGCGATCGACGGGCCGGCTTTCACCTCGGTGTTCCAGGGCGGCATCCGCTTCAACAACTATGTCGGCCTGACCGTCGCGGCCGGGCTTCTCGGCGCTCCCGGCATCGCGCTCGCGGCGGTTGCCAACGCCATCATCGTGCCGGTCGCGAACCTGTTCTGCATTCTGGTCTTCGCCCGCTACGCCGGCGGGCAGGCGAGCCTTTCCGGCATCGCCCGCTCGATCGCGACGAACCCGCTCATCGCCGCCTCGGCGATCGGGGCTGTCTTGCAGGCGACGGGGATCGGCCTGCCGCCCGGCCTCGAGGGCATGATCCGAGCGCTCGGCGTCGCCTCGCTGCCGATCGGCCTTCTCTGCGTCGGCGCCGCCTTCGACCTCTTCGCCGTGCGCCGGGGCTTGCGCGAGACGCTGGTCTCCTCCGCGGCCAAGTTCGTCGCGCTGCCGATCGCGACCCTCGCGGCGTGCCTGGCGCTCGGCCTGTCCGGCGACGCGGCGCTCGTCGCGATGCTGTTCCAGAGCCTTCCCACCGCCTCCTCGGCCTATATCCTCGCCCGCCACCTCGGCGGCGACGCGCCGCTCATGGCCGGCATCATTGCCTTGCAGACGGTCGTGGCCGCGCTCGCGATCCCCGTGGCGCTGCTGACGGCGATGCGGTGGCTCGCTTAGCCCGGGTCGTCCGGCGCGGAGCTTCGGCCGGGATGACGGGCGAGGGAGGTGCAAACCGTTTGCGCACTGCCGGGGGGAGTCCTAGGGTGCGGCGCCGGTCGAGCCCCGGCCACGAAAGATCAACACGCCGAGGAACATAGGGACGGTGTCAGGAGCAGCCGCAGCCGGCAAGCAAGTGAGGACGACGCAGCACATGCACTCCGTCCGCGTCTGGCGCGGCACGGGCGAGGGCGCCTTCCGGCGCTACGAGGTTCCGGCGGCGCCGAACCAGACCATCCTCGATCTCGTCACCTACATCCAGCGTGTCCTCGACCCCTCGCTGTCCTACCGCTTCGCCTGCCGGGTCGGGATGTGCGGCTCCTGCGCCATGACCGTGAACGGGCGCCCGCGCTGGACCTGCCGCACCCATGTCGCGAAGGTCGCGGCCGAGGGTGAGATCGTGATCGCGCCCTTGACGAACATGCCCGTGGTCAAGGACCTCGCCGTCGACATGCGCGCGTTCTTCGACAAATGGGCGCTGGCGAAGGGCGCCTTCACCCCGTCCGACGACGCGGCCGCCGACTTCGCCGTCGTCGCGCCGGCCTCGCCCGCGCGCCGGGAGGCCGATGCCGCCATCGAGTGCATCGGCTGCGGCGTCTGCTACGCGGCCTGCGACGTCGTCGCGTGGAACCCGGATTATCTCGGCCCCGCGGCGCTGAACCGGGCCTGGACGCTCGTCAACGATGTGCGTGATCGAGGCCAGCCCGAGCGCCTCCTCGCCGTTGCCGGCGACGCCGGCTGCCATGCCTGCCACAGCCACGAGAGCTGCCGCACCTATTGCCCGAAATCGCTCAACCCGACCGCCTCGATCGCCGGGCTGAAGCGCGCGACCGCCCGCGCGGCGCTGCGGGGCGAGCTGTGAACGCGCCGGCCTTTGCGGTGCGGACGCCATCCCAAATCCGCTGGGAGACGCGGCTGTGGCTGGCGCAGCGCGCCTCCGCCATGGTGCTGGCGCTCTGCGTCGTCGTGCACCTCGCGACGATCGTCCTCGCCGTCCGCGGCGGGCTCTCGGCCGCCGAGATTCTCGCGCGCACGCGCGGCAGCGTGGCGTGGCTGTCCTTCTACGCACTCTTCATCGCCGCCGTGGCGGTCCACGCCCCCATCGGCCTGCGGACCATCATCGCCGAATGGCTCGGCTGGCGCGGGCGCTCGCTCGACCTCGCCGCGGCGCTGTTCGCGGTCCTCATCGCCGCTGCGGGCGTGAGGACCGTGCTCGGGCTCTACGCATGAGCGCGCTCGCCGCATCCGCGTTCCGCCGGCGCTCGCACCCCGCCTATGTGGCGTTCGCGGTGCATCGCCTCTCCGGGCTTCTCCTCGCGCTCTTCCTGCCGCTGCATTTCTGGGCGCTCGGACAGGCGATCGAGAGCGAGGCGCGCCTGGAGACCTTCCTGCGCTGGACCGACAACCCGCTGACGAAGTTCGCCGAGTTCGGTCTCGTCGTGCTGCTCGCAGCCCATCTCGGCGGCGGCTTGCGCATCCTGTTCATCGAGCTCGTCGGCTGGCGCGACTGGCAGAGCCGCGCCATCGCCTTTTCTTTCGCGCTCGGCCTCGCCTTCGGCCTCCTCTTCCTCCTGAACCTCGGAGCGTGAGCCATGCTCGCCGACGCCGACCTCTTCGGGCTCGACTATGCGGAGATCGAGGACACCGCGAAGGAGCTCTACATCCGGGCGCTGAAGATCCTGCCGCCGCAGGTGAAGCGCGGCTTCGACCGCCTCGCCCGCGACGAGGACGATGCGACCGCGCAGACGATCCTCGGCACGATGATCGAGAACATCCGCGTCGCGGAGCGCACGCGGAACCTGCTTTGCCAGGACACCGGCATCCCGATCTACAACGTGACCATCGGCCGCGACGTGCGGGTCGACGGCGTCGCGCTCAAAGGCGCGATCCGCCGCGGCGTCGAGCGCGCGACGCGCGAGCACCCGTTGCGCTCGTCGGTGGTGCATCCGATCACCCGCGTCAACGAGCAGAGCTCGTGCGGGCGGCTGATCCCGGTGATCAACATCGATTTCGACGATGCGCCGCGGCAGGTCCGGATCGAGATGATCCCGAAGGGTTCGGGCTCCGAGAACGGCTCCTTCCTCAAGATGCTGATCCCGGCCGACGGCGTCGATGGCATCAAGACATACGTCGTCGACCGCATCATGGAGGTCGGCG
>JAJKJG010000150.1 GCA_021154065.1 Methylobacterium sp. | reverse complement strand
GGTTCGGCCGTTCGCCGCTCGCTCCTGTTCACCGGCGTCCACGTGCATTCCTACTGCCATGTCGAGGGCGCCGTAATCCTGCCTTACGTCGATGTCGCGCGCTCGGCCCGGCTCTCGAACGTGGTGGCCGACCGGGGCGTCAAAATTCCTGAAGGTCTGGTGGTGGGCGAAGATCCCGATCTCGACGCGCAGCGATTCCACCGCACCGAAAGCGGGATTTGCCTGATCACCCAGCCGATGATCGACCGACTGGCGAATTGCTGAGCGTCGATGCGCGTCCTGTCGGTCGCCTCCGAGATCTTTCCGCTCGTCAAGACGGGCGGGCTCGCCGATGTCGCGGGCGCGCTGCCGGGCGCGCTGGCGCGGGAGGGCATTGCCGTTCGCTCGCTCGTTCCGGGTTATCCGGCCTTGCTCAGCGCGTCCGAGGGGTTCGAGGCCGTTTACAGTTACGATAACCTGTTTGGCGGCCCGGCCCAGGTCCTGTCGGGAACAGCCGTCGGTCTCGACCTTTTTGTGCTCAATGCGCCACATCTTTTTGTGCGTCCCGGCGGACTTTATGGCGATGCGGGCGGCCGGGACTTGCCCGACAACGCGCAGCGCTTCGCGGCGCTGGCCTGGGCGGCGGCCGAGATCGGACGCGGGCTGGTTCCGGGTTTCGCGCCGGACGTGGTGCATGCCCACGATTGGCAGGCGGGCTTGGCCCCACCCTACCTCCGCCTCGCGGGCGGGCCTCGTCCGGGCGTGGTGATGACGATTCACAACCTGTCGCACCAGGGCGCGTTCCCCGCCGGGCTGCTCGCGGCGCTGCGCCTGCCGCCCTCGGCCCTCGCGGTCGAGGGCGTGGAGTACTATGGCGGGATCGGATTCTTGAAGGCGGGACTCTACTACGCCGACCGGATCACGACCGTTTCGCCCACCTACGCCGCGGAGATCCAAACCCCGGAGGGTGGGATGAGCCTTGACGGCCTGCTGCGCACGCGCGCATCGGTTCTGTCCGGCATCCTGAACGGCATCGACGAGACAGTCTGGAACCCGGCCTCCGACCCGCTCGTTCCGGCGCCCTTCTCCGCCAGGCAGCCCAGGCGGAGGCGCTTGAACAAGGCGGCCCTTCAGGAACGCCTCGGACTCGACGGCGATCCTACGGCTCTCCTGTTCGGAGTCGTGAGCCGCCTTTCCTGGCAGAAGGGCCTCGACCTGCTGATCGAAGCGCTGCCCGTTCTCATCGGCGCCGGCGCTCAACTGGCGCTCTTGGGGTCGGGCGAGCCGACCCTGGAACGTGGCTTCGCGGCGGCCGCAGACGCGCATCCCGGCCGGGTCGGCGTCGACTTCGGCTACGACGAAGCCCTGGCCCACCTCATCCAGGCGGGCAGCGACGCGCTGCTCGTGCCGTCGCGCTTCGAGCCCTGCGGCCTGACCCAGCTTTGCGCCTTGCGCTACGGTTCCGTGCCGGTCGTCTCCCGGGTGGGCGGCTTGGCCGACACCATCATCGATGCGAACGAGATGGCGACCGCGGCGGGGGTCGCGACGGGCGTCCAGTTCAATCCGGTCGACCGCGATATGCTGAAAGCCGCGATCAATCGAACCCAGACCCTCTGGCGGAATCCAAAGGACTGGAGTCGCATGCAGGCCAACGGCATGCGGTCCGACGTGGGCTGGGGTCGACCGGCCCGGCGCTATGCGGAGATTTATCGCGGCTTGGCGCAGAACTCTGCATAACCGCGAGGCCACTGCTTCGCCGCATTCACGCATCAGTAACCTTAGCCGCGCGTTTCCATCCGCTTCACCGCGGCGCGCGCTCCGGCAGCCTCCTGTCAAGGTTGACGGAACTTTCGCTTAACCACTCCGGCCTAAGGGTGGGGGCGATGTTGGGCAGACGAGTTTTGAGGAGTTCCGCCATGATGACGCTGCTCTCCTGGCCGCGGACGCTGAAGTACGCCGCCGTGCTTGGCCTTGCGCTCGCGGGCGCCGCCTGCTCCTCCAACAAAGAGGTCGCGGGCCTTGCGGGAGTCTCGGGCGGACCGGCGGCGCCCGGCAGCGCGCAGGATTTCGTCGTCAACGTCGGCGACCGCGTGTTCTTCGAGTCGGACTCGACGGACCTGACGCCGACCGCCGTCGCGACGCTCGACAAGCAGGCGCAATGGCTCTCGCGCTACCCGCGCTACACGTTCCTGATCGAAGGCCACGCGGACGAGCGCGGTACGCGCGAGTATAATTTCTCGCTCGGCGCGCGCCGCGCCCAGACAGTGCGCGAATATCTCGCCTCGCGCGGCGTCGCGGGCTCGCGCATCCGCACCGTCTCCTACGGCAAAGAGCGTCCCGTCGCGGTCTGCAACGACATCTCGTGCTGGTCGCAAAACCGCCGCGCCACAACTGTGCTCGACACGGGCGCGGGGTCTTGACCCTCCGCCGTCATTCCGGGGCCGGCGAAGCCGGAACCCCGACCCGAAGGGGCGCGAAGGCGTGCGACCCCATAAACGCCAACGCTGCAAGCCGGCAGGGCCCGCGTCCATACGTTCCGGACTCTCGGGTGACTTGCCCCGAAATGAGGGACAGCGCCTCCGCGCCACCTTTTCGCCACGGCGGCGCTCATGATGGCGGCCTCTCGAAGCGTCTGTGATCATGCCCGTCATGCTCCGTCCCCTTGCCCCCGTTCTTGTGCTCTCGCTTGCGAGCGCCGCGCCCGCCCCCGCGCAGGACGCCGCCGACATGGTCGTGCGCCTTAACCGGCTTGAGGGCCAGGCGCGGCAAATGTCCGGGCACATCGAGCAACTGCAATACGAGAACCGGCAGTTGAAGGAGCAACTGCGCAAGGTTCAGGAGGATGTGGAGTTCCGCTTCCAGGAACGCGGCGGCGCGCGCGCCCAAGCGCCCGCCACGACGCCGGGCGCGACTTCGTCGCAAACGCCCGGCGCACCGGCGCAGCCGCGCCTGCCGGCCCGGCGCGGCGACGCCTTCGATCCGACCGCTCAGCCCAATGCGCCGGGCGCGCCGCGCCAACTTGGCGCGGCCATGCCGTCGGCTCCGCTGCCAGGTCCCGCGGCCGCCCCGCCGTCCACTGGGCATACGCCGCCGCCAGGCGTCGCCGGCGCAGGGCCGACCATCGGTCAAATCATCGAGGATGACGACGCGCCGCCCGCCGTCGGCGCCCCGCTCGATCTCGCCGCCGCCGCCCGCGGCGCCCCCGCCGCCCCGTCGGCGCCGCGCCCGAGCGTCGCCGCGACCGGAACCGGCGATGCGCGCGCCGACTATGACGCGGCCTATGCCTATATCCTGCAAAAGCAGTACGAACAGGCGGAGATGAGTCTTCGCCAATTTCTGCAATCGCACCCGCGCGATCGGCTGGCGCCCGACGCGACGTACTGGCTCGGCGAGAGCTATCTCGCCCGCAACCGGCCGCGCGAGGCGGCCGAGCAGTTCTTGAAAGTCTCGACCGAGTACGCGAAATCGGCCAAGGCGCCGGACGCCATGTTGAAGCTCGGCGTCGCGCTGAACGCGCTCGGCGCCCGCGATCAGGCCTGAGCCACCTTCGCGGAACTGGAGCGGAAATTCCCCCAAGCCGCCCCGAATGTCCGCCAGGGCGTCGAGCGCGAGCGGACGCGGGCCCGCTGCACGGCCTGATGGCCCGCCTCCCATGGCCGAGTCTGCGGCCCTTCCGCTCACGCTGCCTGACGCCGCGCCGCTCCTCGGGCCCTATCTGTTCCAATCGGATTCGAAGGCCGCGAAAGGCATTGTTCTGGCCGTTTCCGGCGGCCCGGACTCGGTCGCGCTCATGCGGATCGCGGCGGGGCTGCGGACGCTTGCGCCTGCCCGGCCGATGCTCGTGGCCACCGTCGACCACGGGCTTCGGTCGGGATCGCGCGCCGAGGCCGAGCAAGTGGCGGTCTGGGCCGAAGCCGTAGGTCTTCCGCACCGGATCCTGACCTGGGCGGGCGCGAAGCCGAAGACGCGGGTGCAGGAAGTCGCGCGCACCATGCGCTACAACCTGCTGTTCGGGCTCGCGCGCGAGATCGGGGCCTCCTCCGTCCTGACCGGCCATACCCTCGACGACCAGGCCGAGACCGTGCTGATGCGGCTGGGGCGCGGAACGGGGGTGGCCGGCTTGGCCGGCATGCGGCCACGTCGCGAACGGAATGGAATGACGCTCGCGAGGCCGTTTCTGTCCTTGCGCAAGAGCCGGCTCGTCGCGACCTGCCAAGCCGAGGGCTGGCCCTTCCTCGATGACCCCTCGAACGCCGACCCGCGCTTCGCCCGCGCGCGCCTGCGCCGGCTCACGCCGCTGATGGAGCGCGCGGGGTTGACGCCGGAACGCCTTGGGTTGCTGGCCGCGCGGGCGCGCCGGGCCGAGGACGCGCTCGAAGCCCGCATCGCAACCGTGATGACGGCGGCTTGCGTCACGGCCGGGGAGGGCCGGATCGAGATCGACGGGACAGTCCTGCGCTCTGAGCCGGATGCGATCGTGCTCGGCGTCGTGACCCGCGCCATCGTCGGCGTGGCCGGGGCGCTGACCCGCCCGGTGCGCCTTGAGCGGTTCGAAGCACGCATTCTCGGCGATTTGCGAGCCGCGCTCGACCGGGGCGGAGCGCTTCGGATGACGCTTGGCGGCGCGCTCATCGATGTTTGCCCCGGAGGCCGTCTCGTCCTGACTCCGGAACCGCCGCGCCGGCGCAGCGCCGACCGGGAATGCTAACCCTGATGCCGCAGGGTCGCCGCATTCACTTGGCAAGGATGGGGGGCGCCCCTAAATTCATGCTGATCGCGCGATGATGGGCGTCGACGCGCTCGCGCCAACGCCCTGGGGCAGAATAGATCACGATGAATCCGATCTTCCGCAATTTCGCCCTCTGGGGAGTCATCTTTCTGCTCGTTCTGGCGCTTGTGACCCTGTTTCAAAATCCCGGGCACCGCTCGGGCGGCGGCGAGATCGCCTACAGCCAGCTTCTCAATGAGGCCGACTCGGGCCGCATCACCAGCGTCGTCATCTCCGGCAACGAAATCAGTGGCACCTATGCGGGCGGCGGCGCCTTCACCACCTATGCTCCGTTCGACCCGAGCCTCGTCACGAAGCTGCAGCAGAAGGGCGTGCAGATCACCGCGCGCCCGCCGTCCGACAACACGCCCTGGTTCGTGGCGCTGCTCGTCAACTGGCTGCCGATTCTGGTCTTCATCGGGGCTTGGATTTTTCTTTCGCGCCAGATGCAGAGCGGGGCGGGGCGGGCCATGGGCTTCGGCAAATCGAAGGCCAAGCTTCTCACCGAGGCGCATGGCCGCGTGACGTTTGAGGATGTCGCCGGCGTGGACGAGGCGAAAGAGGATCTCCAAGAGATCGTGGAGTTCCTGCGCGATCCGCAGAAATTTCAGCGTCTCGGCGGCCGCATCCCGCGC
>JAJKJG010000149.1 GCA_021154065.1 Methylobacterium sp. | reverse complement strand
TGCGAGACGATCATGCAAGCGCCCGCGCCGTTCCACTCGATCAGCCGCGGCCGCGCCGGCCCGGGCCTCCTGGCGGAGGTCGTCTTCTCCAAGTTCGGCCTGCACCTGCCGCTCCACAGGCAGCGCTGTCGGGCACATCGAGCGCATCGGTGGAACCGGCGAAGTCGTCCCCGTCGAACGCGATCTTCGGCCCCGGCCCGGATGTGCCGCCCGCGGCATCGCCACTCGGCTCTTCGGCGTGCCCCGGCATCAGCCGAGCTTTCCGGCGGCGCTCTCGAGTTGCCCCATCAGCTCCTCGCCGAAGCGCTTGCGCCACTCGGCGTAGAAGCCGCTCCGCCGCAGCTGTTCCTTGAAGGGCTCGGGGTTTACGTCGTTGAAGACGAGGCCCTTCGACGTGAGCTCGTCGCGCAGGCCCGCATTAAGGCGCGCCACGTCCTTCCGGTGCTCAAGCGCCTCCGCATTCACGTTGCGAGCGAAGATCTCCTTCAAGTCGTCAGGCAGCCGCGTCCAGGCACGCCGGTTGATGAGGAACCACCAGCCGTCCCACATGTGGTTCGTGACAGAGCAGAACTTCTGCACCTCGTATAACTTGGCCGCGTTGATGATGACGGGCGGGTTCTCCTGGCCATCGACGACCTTTGTTTGCAGCGCCGAATAGACCTCGGCGAAGTTGAGGCTCGTCGGGGCCGCGCCGAGCGACACGAACAGCGAGGTCCAGAGCGAGCTGACCGGAACGCGGATTTTCAGGCCCTGGAGGTCCTTCGGCTCGTTGATCGGCCGGACGCTGTTCGTGATCTGCCGGAAGCCATTGTCCCAGATCTTGTCCATCACCACAAAGCCGGCCTTCTCGATCTGGCCGCGCAGGGTGGCACCGAGCTGGCCGTCCATAGCCCGCCAGACCGCGTCGTAGTTCGGGAAGGCGAAGCCTAGCCCGTACACCGACGAGGTCGGGATGATGGTCGACAGCACGTTCACGCCCGACAGAGCGAACGATTCAAGCGCGCCCGATCGGAGCTGCGAGAGCATGTCGCTCTGACCCCCAAGCTGGTTGTTCGAGAAGACCCGGAGATCGACGCGCCCATTCGTCTGCTGGCGGATGGCGTCCGCGGCCCGCCGGGCATGGATGTTGATCGGATGCGAATCCGGCACATCGGTGCCGAGCTTGAAGACGAACTCGGCCTGTTGCGCGAAGGCGAGCGGTCGCCCGAACCCGGCCAGCGCGACGCCCCCGGCCGCCGAGCCGACGAGATGGCGGCGGGTCAGTGAAGTCGGCATGTTATGCTCCCTTTGTCTGAAGCCTTGTTGTTGCTCCGGGCTTCCGCTCAGCGCTGTACGAACGGGTTCTCCGGAACGTTCGTCGCGGTCGAGATCCAGACGCTCTTCGTTTCCAGAAACTCCCGCACAGCGTCGATGCCGCTTTCCCGCCCGAGGCCCGATCGCTTGGTGCCGCCGAACGGCATCGTGAAGCTCACCGCCCGGTACGTGTTGATGAACACCATCCCGGCGCGCAAGGATTTCGACAGCCGAACGGACCGGCCGATGTCCTTGGTCCACACACCCGCGGCCAGCCCGTAGGCGACGTCGTTGGCGATGCGCACGGCCTCGTCCTCGTCCTCGAAGCCGATGATGGAGAGGACCGGGCCGAACACTTCCTCCTGGGCGATCCGCATCGCATTGTCGACATCGACGAAGATCGTCGGCTGCACAAACTGACCGCCGGTCAGTCCCTCACCGGTCGCCGGGCCGCCGCCGAACACGCAGCGCGCCCCTTCGGCCTTCGCGATGTCGATGTAATCCAACACCTTGCGATACTGCGCCGGCGTCGTGATCGGCCCGATATTGGTGTCGGGCTGCATCGGGTCGCCGATGCGGGCGGAGGCCGCGAGAGCGAGCAGGCGCTCGACGAAGGCCTCGCGAATCGAGTTCTGCACGAGCAGGCGGGAGCCGGCGACGCAGGTCTGGCCGGTCGCGGCGAAGATGCCGGACACCGCGCCGGCCGCAGCCGCCGTGAGGTCGGCGTCCTCGAAGACGATGTTCGGCGACTTGCCGCCGAGTTCGAGCGAGACCTTCTTTAGGTTGCGGGCGGCCGCCTCGTAGACCTTGGCGCCCGTCGTGTCCGACCCCGTGAAGGTGATCTTCGCGACCTTCGGGTGCTCGACCAGTGCGCTCCCGGCTTCCGGGCAGAAGCCGGTGACGACGTTGAAGAGCCCGTCGGGCAGGCCCGCCTCCTTCGTCAGCGCGGCGAATTCGAGCGTGCTGGCGGAAGCGTATTCCGAGGGCTTGACCACAACGGCGCAACCCGCCGCGAGCGCGGGCGCGCATTTCCAGGCGACGAAGAGAAGGGGCGAGTTCCATGCCGTGAGGGCGGCTACCACCCCGACCGGTTCGTGGCGCGTGAAGGCGAAGGTGTCGGGCTTGTCGATCGGGACGAGGGCGCCCTGGATCTTGTCGGCGAGGCCCCCGTAATACCACCACCATTCCGGATGGTACTGCACCTGCCCAAGCATCTCGGCGAGGAGCTTGCCGTTGTCGCGGACCTCGACCGCGGCGAGCCGCTCCGCGTTGTCGGCGACGAGGTCGCCGAGCCGGCGCATGACCTTGCCGCGCGCGGTCGGAGACATGGTCGACCAGGGGCCATTCCACATTGCCTCGTGCGCGGCCGAAACGGCACGGTCGACGTCCGCCGCGCGTGCCCGCGGGATGCGCGCCCAGGTTTCCCCGCGATACGGGTCCTGGCTGTCGAACCACTCGCCGCCGACCGGGTCGACGTACTCGCCGTTGATGAACAACTGATAGGTCTTCACGTCGACAGGTCCCGATCCCATTCCGGCTACCTCGTCACAGTTCGATGAGGGGCTTGATCTCTTCGTAGTTCTTCATCCGCGTCATGGCCGTGTTGACCTCGTCGAGCTTGTAGCGGTTCGAGATCATCTGCTGGAACGGGATGTGGTCGATATGCGCCGAGACGAAGTCGAGCGCCTTCCAGTACGCCTTGGCTTGGCCCGAGAAGGAGCCGAGCACGCGCAGGTTCTTGCTCACGATGGAGGCGGGTTTGATCGTCGTCTCGCCCTGTCCAAGTTGGCCGACGACGACGTAGCTCGCGCCGCGCCGCGCGATGTCGAGCCCTTCCGCAAAGGCCTTCGGGTGGCCGGTGAATTCCATGACGATATCGGCGCCGCGCCCCTCCGTCATCGACCGGATCTTCTCTGCGCGCTCCTCGTGCGACGTACGCTCGATAGACAGGAGTTCGTCGGCGCCGAACTGACCCGCGAGGTTGAGCCTGGCGTCCGGCGCACCGATCGCGACGACCCGGCGGGCGCCTTTGATCTTCGCCACCGCGGTCGCGAGGAGACCAAGGGGGCCGACGCCCTGGATCGCGACCACGTCCGTCGTGCCGACATTGCCCAGCACGTCGAAGGCGTTCATCACGGAGCGGAAGGCGCAGCTCGCCATGCTGGCAAGCTCGTTCGGCACGTTGTCGGGCACGCGCACCCGACCGGAATCCGGCATCACGTAGCCGTACTCGGCGAAGCCACCGAGCAGGTGCGGAAACACCTCCATGCACTCGTACATGTATTTGCGGCTGTGCTGACACAGCGTCGGTTCGCGCGCCACCGTGCAGAAGTAGCAGGACCCGCACGACGTGTGCGTCCAGGTGATACGGTCACCGACCCGAAGATCCTGTCCGATCGAGTCGCGGTCGGCGCCCGGCCCGAGCGCAACGACGCGGCCGACCATCTCGTGCCCGATGATCACCGGGAGGTCGACCTTCAGCGCGAGCGAGCCCTGCCAGAGATGGACGTCGGTGCCGCAGATCGAGCAGGTCTCGATCTTGGTCAGGATCGCGCCGGGCTCGAGCTCCTTCGGGATCGGCACCTCCTCGATGCGGAGCGGCGCCTTGAACTCCCGGACGACAGCCGCTCGGCTGGTGGACGGTATGCCGTTCATGAGGTCTGCTTTCGGGAGCGCGCGCGTCAGTCGCCGGCCGCGAGCAGCCGCTCGGCGAGGCGCAGGTGCGGGCGGTCGATCATCTTGCCGTTGAGCGTCAGCACGCCGCTGCCGGTGCTCGACGCGAACAGCTCGCGGACGGAACGCGCCCAGGCGAGGCGCTCGGGGGCGGGCGTGAAGGCGACCGCCACCGGCCCGATCTGGTCCGGGTGGATGCAGAGCTTGCCGGCGAACCCGTCGCGCACCGCTCCCCTTGCCTCACGCGCTAGCCCGTCGAGGTCGCGCGGATCGGGCCAGGGGGTGTCGACCGCCGGGACGCCGGCCGCGGCGGCGGCGACGAGCAGCGCGGCGCGGGCCGCCTCGACCGGGGCCGCGTAGCTGCCGTCCGGTCCGCGCGGCGTTACGCCGAGATCGGCCGACAGGTCCTCGGCGCCGAAAGCCAGCGCCCTTAGCCGCGGCGTCACACCGGCATAGTCCATGTTGCGGAGCGAAGCCGCAGTCTCGGTCGCGAGCGGGAGAACGCCGATCTTGCCCCGAGGCAGATCGAACGCGGCCTCGAGCACGTCCAACTGCCGCGCCAGCGTGCGAAGGTCGTCGGGGCTGCTGCATTTCGGCAGCATGATCGCGGCTGGCCGACGCGGTACAACGGCCCCGAGGTCACCCAAGTACCAGTGCGTCTCGGCGGGGTTGATGCGGACAATCAGCCGGTCGGGATGGTCGGCTAGGACGGATGCTGCGGCGACCCGGGCCGATTCCTTCGCCGGCGCTGCGACACTGTCCTCCAGGTCGAGGATCACGGCATCGACCGGCAAACCCAGCGCCTTCGTCACCTTGCGGGGGGAATCACCCGGCGCGAACAGGAGCGTGCGGAGCTTCATCGACCTGCCTCCTCGGCGATCTCGGCTTTGATGATGTCGGCCTCGTCCTGTCCCAGTTT
This sequence comes from Methylobacterium sp., assembly GCA_021154065.1. The sequence continues at coordinate 542 of JAJKJG010000149.1, read as the reverse complement.
CGGCGCCTGCCGTCGGATGCGGCCCGGCGTCCGCGACAGGCGCGGGAAGGGCGCGTGCATCGGCACAGGGCCAAGCTCCGGGTCGTCGACCTCGACGAGCACGCCGCGCGCACGCACATGCGGGTCCTCGGCAAAGCCCGCCGGGTCATAGACCGGCCCGACCGTGACATGCTCGCGTTCGAAAAACGCGAGATTTTCGGCCAGCTCGCGCGCACCAATGAACTCGCCAACGATGCGATCTACCTCGTTGACATTGTCGAGCCGCGCCGCATTCGTCGCGAAGCGTGGATCGTCGATCATGTCGGCACGTCCGATGGCCGTGAATAGCCGCGCCGCCATCTCCTGCGTCGAGGCCGAGAGCGCGACCCATTGGCCGTCGCGGGTCGCGTAGACGTTGCGCGGCGCCGTGATGCTGACGCGGTTGCCGACGCGCGACGGCGAGCGGCCAGTAAGACGATGGATCGCGGCGTCGGGCCCGAGCGTCGCATGGAGCGGCTCCAGGAGCGACAGGTCGATCACCTGCCCGGCGCCGCCCGACGCCT
>JAJKJG010000148.1 GCA_021154065.1 Methylobacterium sp. | reverse complement strand
CCGATCCTGGCGAGCCGGCCCGGCACGGTGTTGACGTTGAACGCCGCCGGGTCGAGCGCCGGGATGAGCTCGTCCCAGGTCACCGGCGTCGCGACCGGCGCTCCGGCGCGCGAGCGCGTCGAGTAGGCCGCGACCGCGGTCGAGGTGGCGTCGTTGCGCAGGTAGTCGATGAAGATGCGGCCGCGGCGCTCGGCCTTCGAGATGCGGGTCAGATATCGTGTCGGCGTCTTCGCCGCGAGGCTCTCCGCCACCTTCTTGGCGAAGGCCTTCACCTGCGGATAGCCGTACCGGCGGTCGACCGGCACCACGACGTGCACGCCCTTGCCGCCGGTGGTCTTGGCGAAGCTCGCAAGGCCGAGGTCGCCGAGATACGCCCGCACCTCGTGCGCCGCCTCGGCCACGTCGGCAAAGCCGAGGCCCTCGCCGGGATCGAGGTCGAAGATGACGCGGTCGGGCCGGTCCGGCTTGTCGACGCGCGCCCCCCAGGGATGCACCTCGAGGACGCCCATCTGCACGAGGGCGACGAGACCGGGCGCGTCCTTGATGAACAGGTAGGCGCCCGATTCCTCGAAGCCCGGGATGTCGACCTCGCCGAGCTCGGCCGGCACGCCCGAGCCGGCGTGGCGCTGATAGAAGCATTTACGCTGGCGCCCGGTCGGGCAGCGCACGAGCGTGATCGGCCGGCGCGCCACGTGCGGCAGCATCGCCTCGGCGACGGCGAGGTAGTACTCGGCAAGCTGGCGCTTGGTGATGCTCTGCTCGGGATAGAGCACCTTGTCCGGGCTCGTCAGCCGCACGCCCGCGATCTCGATCTCGTCCCCGTCTTTTGCCACTCACGCCTCCAGGATCGCGCGGACGAGCTTACCCGGGCGGGCCTCCTCCTGCATCTGCGCGAAGGTGCACTGCTCCGGCGCCTTGTCGGGCCGCCAGCGCAGGAGCTTGGTGCCGTGGCGGAAGCGGCCGCCGGTGACGTGGTCGTAGCGGACCTCGACGACGAGCTCGGGCCGGAGTGGCACCCATTCGGCGGAGCGCTCGGTCGACCACCGGCTCGGGCCGCCGGGGGCGTCGCCGGTGAAGCCCGGACCGCCTTTGAGCTTCTCCAGCCGCTTCGTCAGCGCCGGCCGCTCGGCGTTCGAGATCGTCGAGGTGAAGCCGACGTGATCGAGCCGGCCTTCATGGTTGTAGAGCCCGAGCAGCAGCGAGCCGACGAGGTCGCTGTTCGTTGCGTAGCGGAAGCCGCCGACGACGCAGTCGGCGCTGCGCAGGCGCTTCACCTTCAGCATGGCCCGCTCGCCGGAGACGTACGGGCCATCGAGGCGCTTCGCGATGACGCCGTCGAGCGAGCCGCCGGCCTTGGCGAGCCATTTGCGGGCTTCCGCCGCCTTGCGGGTGTAGGGCGAGAGCCTCAACCCCGCGGCTTCGTCGAAGGAGCGGAAGAGCGTCTCCAGCGCCTCGCGGCGGGCGCCGAGCGGCTCGCCCAAAAGGACTTCGTCGTGCGGCGTCATCAGGCAGTCGAACAGGATCAGGATCGCCGGGGTCTCGACCGAGAGCTTGCGGATGCGGCTCTCGGCCGGGTGCAGCCGCATCTGCAGCGCGTCGAAGGACAGCGTGTCGCCGTCCGGGATCGCGAGCTCGCCGTCGATCACGAAGCGGTCGGGCGCAAGCGCGCGCAGCATCGCCGCGACCTCGGGGAAGTACCGCGCCAGCGGCTTGCCGGATTTGGCCCTCAGATCGACCTCGTCGCCGGCCCGGAAGGCGAGGCAGCGGAAGCCGTCCCATTTCGGCTCGAACTGCCAGCCGGGCTCGCTCGGCAGATCCTCGACGAGCTTCGCCTCCATCGGCGCCGTGCCGACGGGCACCGGCAACGAGGCGAGGCCGGCGGGCTTTCTGGCGCTTGTGGAACGGGCGGCTTGCGGCATCGCGGACTGGTCCTCCGGAGACACAACTCCGAAGGGCCGGACGTTCGTTCCGCTGCTCCGTCGTCATTCCGCGGGGTGCGTTTGCGAACATCGCACCGGCCTTCCCGGTGCTAAACGACGGCTAGACACGCCAGTTGCAGGAACACCCTATGCCCGCGACCGAAGTCGGACACCTCCTCGATGACGACCCGCCGCCCCGGCCGGTGCGGCCCGGTCAGCCGACCGAGCCTGTCGCCAGATAGTACAGGAGCCCGGCGCCGGAGCAGGCGGCGAGCACCGGGATCATGCCGATCTTGAAGCGGAACATGGCGATAATCGCGGCAGCGGTGAGCACGAGCGAGGCGAGGTTGACCGTGCTCAGGACCGGCACGTCGAGGGTCAGCACACCGGCAAAGCGCAGCTCGCGCACCTCGCGGAAGAGCACGTGCAGGCCGAACCAGACGGCGAGATTGAGGATCACGCCGACGACCGCGGCCGTGATGGCGGCGAGCGCGCCGGACAGCGCCCGGTTCGAGCGCAGCGCCTCGATGTAGGGCGCGCCGAGGAAGATCCACAGGAAGCAGGGCGTGAAGGTCACCCAGGTGGTGAGGAGCCCGCCGAGCACGCCCGCCGCGTAGGGATTGAGCGCCCCTGGCGCGCGGAAGGCGCCCATGAAGCCGACGAACTGCGTCACCATGATGAGCGGGCCGGGCGTCGTCTCGGCCATGCCGAGCCCGTCGAGCATCTCGCCCGGCTGCAGCCAGCCATAGGTCTCGACCGCCTCCTGGGCCACATAGGCCAAGACCGCATAGGCGCCGCCGAACGTGACGACCGCCATCTTCGAGAAGAAGATCGCGATGTCGGCGAAGACATTGCCGGGGCCGAGCCACAGCAGCAGCGCGAAGACCGGCGCGAGCCACAGCCCGAAGAACACCGCCGCGATGCGCAGCGACCACGCCGTGCTCGGGCGCGCATGCGCCGGGATCTTCTCGCCGAGCGCCGACTCGGCGTCGGCCAGAGCCTTGCCGCCGCTCGGTCCGTGGCCGCCGCCGACCAGGAAGGCCGGATGCCCGGCGCGTCCGCCGACATAGCCGATGAGGCCGGCGCCGAGGATGATGAGCGGGAACGGCACCTTGAGGAAGAAGATCGCGACGAAGGCCGCCGCCGCGAGCCCGATCATGACGCCGTTCTTGAGCGACCGCTTGCCGACGCGCACGACCGCCTCGAGCACGACGGCGAGCACGGCCGCCTTCAGCCCGAAGAACAGCGCCGCGACGATGCCGACCTTGCCCCAGGCGGCGTAGATCAGGCTGAGCGCCATGATGGCGACGAGCCCCGGCAGCACGAACAGCGTGCCGGCGACGAGCCCGCCCTTCGTCTTGTGCAGGAGCCAGCCGACATAGACGGCAAGCTGCTGCGCCTCGGGGCCGGGGAGCAGCATGCAGTAATTGAGCGCGTGCAGGAACCGGTTCTCGCCGATCCAGCGCTTCTCCTCGACGAGGATGCGGTGCATGACGGCGATCTGCCCGGCCGGGCCGCCGAAGGAGAGCGCGGCGACCCGCGCCCACACCCGCACGGCCTCGCGGAAGGCGATGCCGTGCGAGGGGACGCCGCCGCTCTCTGTGCGGTCGGCGGCGGTTGCGACCGCCGCCGGAGAGACGTCGTTCATGCCGGCACGCTCTGGCGCGGCTTCGCCGGTGCCTTTACGGGCTTCGCCGGCCAGTTATGGGTCTCGTCCGTGGCGTCGCGGCACCAGCGGTAGAACGCGTCGTAGAGCGTCATGCCGGCCGCGAGCTGCTCGATGTCGTCGGCATACATGCGCGACAGGCCGAGCGACGCGGCAAGCAGCCCCGCCGCTTCCGGCGCGAGGTCCATCCGCGCCGTGTCGGCGCCGCGCACGATCGTAGCGAGGCGCGACAGCGCCTCGGTCGCAAGCCCGAACTCCTCGACCATGACGTCGAAGGTGCATCGCTCGCCGCGGTGGCTCCAGAACACCCCCTCGCCCTCGATGTCGAAGGGCGTCGCGGAAAAGCGCTCGGCGACGCCCATGACCTCGGCCGGCAGCACGAACAGGAACACGGCGTTCGGGTCGACGAAGCGGCGGATGAGCCAGGGGCAGGCGATGCGGTCGACCTTCGGCCGCGAGCGCGTCACCCAGACGGTGCGGCCCCGGCTGTCCCGCGGCGGCAGCTTGTCGACCGGCACCATCGGCAGCCCGGCCGCGGCCCAGCCGAGCGCGCCGCCCTCGAGCGAGTCCGCCGCGACGCCGGCGTGCCTCAACCAGGCGGCGACGCCCTGGCTGAGCTTCAGCCCCTTCTGGCAGATGACCACGGCGGAGCGGCCTGCGGCGAATTCGGGCGCCCATTCGGCGACGTCGCGGTGCGAGCGCCGCACCGCGCCCGGCACGAGGCGCGGGTCGCAGGCGAAGTCCTCCTCGGTGCAGACGTCGATGAGGGACGGGCAATCGGGCCGGCCGATCAGGCGGGCGAGCTTTTCAGGCGTGATGACGTTTGGCGACGACATGGCGTGCGTCCTCGTTAGAGAGCAGGACGCGATGCTTAGGCGTGTCGCCTCGTGGGGAGATCGCAGTCCCCATGGCGGATCATTAGCCCGGCCGGACGAGCAGCGCAACTGTCATCGGGTCAGCGATCCTGGGCGAAAGCGCTTGAAGACCTCGTCCATCGACACCGTGGGCCGCGGATCGGCAAGGCGGCGGCGTATCTCTGCCGCGTCCTCGGCCCCGAGCCGCAACGGGCTTTGATCCTGCCTTTCGATGGCGCTGGGAATCTCGGCGGCGTCGTGCTGGCGCTCCGTCGGCCAGGTCAGGGCCCGGTCGAGGACGGCTCTGATCTGTTCGTGCGTCATGCGGACGATCATACGAAAGGGCATCCTCGAGCTGCAACCTGGCGCCGCACGACCCGAACGTCTTCGAACGGTGGTCGGCCCGCCTCCCTTATCTCTCGGCCGGGTTCGTGATGGCGATGGGCCTCGCCTTAGCAGCCGCCGGGCTCAACGCCACCGGGCTGCCCGGCCCTCGCAATGCGTTTGAAACCCGATCAAGAGCGGAACTCGTCAACAGGTTGTTCCCGGGGGACAGGTATGTTCCGGGTTTTTTTCGCTGCTCGGGCGCGCCGTGCTCCCGGTGACATCACTTGCGGCGGGACGTGATTGCGACGGGCTCGCCGTGCTGGGCGAGGCCTGTCCCGGCGCGCAATTCATGCCGGCCGGGCACGTCGCCTCGGGATTTTGCTCGTTCGAGCGGCTGGGAGTCGCGGTCTGCGCGGATGCCGCGCCGGCCGCGAAAACCGCGCCTGCGATCATGCTGAGGAGAAGCTTGGACATGACTCCCTCCGGTGGGGTGACCGACGAGGTTCGCCTTCGAACGGAACCGGCCTGGTGGCAAATCGTTCCAACCGCCGGTGCAGGTAACACCCGCTGCGCCGCATTTCGATTTCGAGTGCTCTCAGTTGCGCGCCACCTTCACCTTGTCGAGCGCGGCGCGCAGCCCGCGGGCGAGCTTCTGCGGATCGTCGTTGCCCCAGAAATGCATGAAGAACATCCGCGGCTCGTCGTCGAGCATGTGGTTGTGGACCGCCGTGACCTCGATGCCGTTCGAGCGCAGCGCGCGCAGGACCGGATTGACCTCGTCTGCGGCGAGCACGAAGTCGCCGGTGATCGCGGCCTTGCCGCTGCCGGCGCCCTGGAAATTGATCGCGATCGCCGAGCCCATCGCCTCCGGCACCTCCATGCCGTGGTCCTTCACCGGCTCGGCGCGCGGGATCGAAAACTGGTAGACGGGGCCGTTCGCCTTGCCCTTGAAACCGAGCACGGCGTCGAGCGCACCGGTGTCGAGCTCGACCGTCGCGGCGGGCCCTGCCGCCGCCGTCGTCATGGTCAGCGGCGTCTTGCTCAATGCGAGGCTCTCATGCAACGCGGTCGCGAGCTTGACCGCATTCCCCTGGCCGGCGACATGCATGTACATCGTCGCCGGCTCGGAGCGCAGGAGATGGTTGTGAAGCGCGGTGATCTCGATCCCGTTGTCGAGGAGCTTCTTCATCACCGGGTTCACCTCCTCGCCGGTGAGCACGAGGTCGCCCATGACCATGGCGTCGTCATGCATCGGCTTGAAGGCGAGCCATGAACCGAGCGCGAAGCCGGGCTTGATCTCGACGCCGTCGAGCGTGACCTTCAGGTCGGTGCGCGGCAGCCCGACGCGGTAGACGCCGCCCGGCATGACCGCCCCCTCCTTGCCGAGGGCTTGCCCGACCGCCTTCCAGTCGGGCTCGGCGAGGGCGGGGGTGGCGATGGCCAAGGCGACGAGGGCCGTCAGATTTGCGATGCGCATGGTGCGTTCTCCCGGTCGCCCCCGATCGATCCTGCCCCGGTTGGCCGGGTGATTGGAATCACGCTTCAGTGAGCCTTGCGCGGCGCGGGAGCTTGCAGCACGCCATCTTCCGGAAGCCGGCCTTCGCTCCGCAATTGCACGCTCTTGCCCGATACCCAGACCTGATAGCAGCGGCGAGCCTCGCGCGCGTAGGTCATGCAGAGCTCGTCCTTTTCGACTTTCCAGGCGCCTTTTCCGGCGGCTCCCATCTCAAACGAGGAGAGACTTCCGTCCCGCCTGAACACCATCGCCCAATGCACCTCGTCGGTGAATTCCTTTCCGGCGAATCGGGACTTGATTTCGGCGGCTTTCAGCTGGCGAAAGCCCTCGGCTGCTGATGTGACGCTTGCAATGCCCACGAACAGCGCGGCCAGGGCGTGGCGTCCGATCTTGGTCATGCGCCTTCCTCAGCGAAGCGGATTGATCACGAGGAATTCGAAGCGAGTTACACTGTCGGCCTTTGTCCACAGCGCGACTTTTCCGGGCCCCGTGAAGGTCGAATCGGCGTGCGAAAGCAGCTGCTTGCCATCGAACGACACCGTGAAGCGGTTGCCCTCAGCACGCAGCGTCAGGGTATGCCACTCCCCTGCGCTCACCTTGACGTTCGCACTGGCGAGCTCCTGGCGCCGTCCCTTCACGACGCGGTAGAAGCTGACGTTATCCTCGAGCGCATTTGCCCGCGTGAGGTAATAGTTGTTCGAATCAGCAAGGCGCACCGCGAGGCCCCCCGCCTGATCCACTTTCCCCGACACGGGCTTGAACCTTGTCGTGGCCTCCAAATCGGCAATCATCGCCGGAAGATAGATCGCGAGCGGGAAACGGTAATCGGTCGGATCGGCCTCGAGCTGCGCAAGAGCCTTGCTGCCTTTGGCGGTGTTGTCGGAGACGACCTCCCAGCGTCCGGGCCGACTCCCGCCGGTGCGCATGCGGGTGTCGAATGCGGCTGGCGCTGGCCCGTTTTCAGCAGTCGCGAAGTCGACCTCTTCGGCCGCGGCCGAGAAAGCGATGCTCAGCAGCGTCCCGAACACGGCGCTCCGGCCTGCGTGACGGCGGAGCTTGGACAAGAGCGTGCCACGTGAGGGCATGCGGATGCGTCCTCGAAAGAGCGGGACGCGATCTTCAGCATGTCGCCTCGTGGGGAGATCGCATCCCCATGGCCCATGCTTAAGCCTGGTCATGTCGCGCCGGCAAGCGCGGCCGGGCCGTATCACCGCAAGCCCCGCACCCGGCGCAACCGCCTCGTGCAGCGCTGTCGCTCGCTCCGGCGGGCCCGCTCCCCTAAAGAGGGCCGTCGAATCTCCCTCAAAGCCGATCGGAATGGACGCGGGCCCGAGACCAGAGCTCAAGGCGCAGATGGATCGGCGCGACCGGCTCGTCGGCATCGCGCTGATGTGCGGCGCCGTCGCCTGCTTTGCCGGGCTCGACGGCTGCGCCAAGTGGCTCAACCGCTCGATCGACCCGCTGATGACGGTGTGGGCGCGCTACATGGGCAGCGTCGTCGTCGTCTCGGCGCTGCTCAACCCGTGGACCGTGCCCGGCCTGTTGCGCACCCGCCGGCCGTGGCTGCAGGCCGGGCGCTCGGTGCTCGTGCTCGTCTCGACGATCCTCAACTTTATCGCCCTGCAGTATCTCCAGCTCACCGAGACGGTGTCGATCATGTTTGCGACGCCGTTCCTGGTCGCGCTGCTGGCCGGGCCGATGCTCGGCGAGTGGGCCGGGCCGCGCCGTCTCGCGGCGATCGGCGTCGGCTTCCTCGGGGTTCTGATCATCACCCGGCCGGGGCTCGGCGGCATGCATCCGGCGGCGTTCCTGTGCGTCGTCGGCGCGGTCTGCTACGCGCTCTACGGCATCTCGACGCGCATCCTCGCGGCGCATGATTCCTCGGCGACGACGATGTTCTATTCCGGCCTTGCCGGGGTCGTGCTGATCACGCCGGTGCTGCCGCTCGTGTGGACGACGCCGGCGTCGTGGCTCGTCTGGGCGCTGATGCTCGTGATGGGCGCCTTCGGGGCGCTCGGGCACTGGCTCCTGATCCTCGCCCATGCGCGCGCCCCGGCCGGCGTGCTCGCGCCCTTCATCTACGGGCAGATCGTCTGGATGATGGGGCTCGGCTATTTCGTCTTCGGCGACCTGCCCGACCGCTGGACGCTGATCGGTGCTTCCGTCGTCATCGCCTCGGGGCTGTACCTGCTCTACCGCGAGCGGGTGCGGAGCGCCGAGGCGCGGCGCGCCGAAACGACTATTGAGGTTGAAAGCCGGCGATGAACGGGTCGGGCTGGGCTTCGGTCGAGACCCAGAGGATGAAATGAACCTTCGCCGGCTGCGCCGCAAGCGGCAGCGGCGCGGCCGCCGCGCCGAGCCCGGCAGGGAACGTCCGCCGTCTCATTCGCTCACCTCGTCGGCACGGGTGAGGAGGCTCGACGACACATCGAGGCCGAGGGCTCGCGCGGTCGCGAAGTTGATCACGAGCTGGAACTTCGTCGGCTGCTCAACCGGCAGGTCGGCGGGCTTCGCGCCGCGCAGGATCCTGTCGATATGGGCGGCGGCGCGCCAGGCCATGT
>JAJKJG010000147.1 GCA_021154065.1 Methylobacterium sp. | reverse complement strand
CGAAAGCGGCTCGAAAGGCGCCTGCCCGGGGGCGGGAAGCAGGGCGTAGGCATGCTCGGCCGGGAGCTTCGACCGTACGTCCTGCAGGCGCGCAAACGCGGCCATCGGCTCCCTATGGGCGTCGAGCAACTCTGCGGCGTCGGTCGCCAGCTTCCCTTCCGCCCGGATGCGGCCGACCGTCATGCCGGGGGTGCCGGCGAAGGCGACGCCGGGATTGTCGAAGAAACCGCTTCCGACGTCGACCCGGTGGCCCGTCAAATAGGAAGCGAGGTCGGCGCCGTCCCGCCAATCCTGCGCCAGCATGAAGACCGGCCTGAGGCGCTCGCCGATCGCGTCGAGCACTCGCCGCAGCGCGTCTTCAGGCGTGCCGTCGGCGGAGAACTCGAGAAGGATGTAGGCGCGCTTGCCGTCGCTCGAGCGAATGGCGTGCAGGCTCGCAAAATGCGTTCCGACGAATTCGTCGGGCGGGACCGCGGCTTCGGCGGGCGTGCCGGGTGGCGGCTCGAGACGGTCGAGCGCGGCCTTGATGTCCTGCCTCGCCGGGTTGCCGAGAAGGTCGATTGCCGCTTCCGCGTCGCCGATGCGGTCGGGGCGCAACGGCGCGATGAAGGTTGAAAGAGCATGGCTCATGAGGGTCACCGCTCGAATTCGACCGTGACGTGATCGGGAAAGGGGCCGGCCCATTCGACAGAGCCGACCGACTTGATCCCGCGCCTCACGAGCGCTCCGACGAGCAGCGGGATTTGGAACGCGTTGACGACCCGGCCGGCGCAAGGGTGGAGCCCGCCGCCGAAATGCAGATAGGCGGCGGCGGGCCGATCCGGCCGGAGCTCCTGCGGATTCGGGAAAGCGGACGGGTCGAGCATCGCCGCCTGGGTCCAGACGAAGATCTGATCGTTCGCCTTGATTTCGCAGTCGCCGAGCCGCGTCGGCGCGACCGCCTGACGAAGCACGATGGGATTGTGCGGCCAGCGCCGCAGCGCTTCCCGGCACCAGCCGGCGAGCCGAGCCTCGTCCTCGACGTCGGCGGCGACGCGGGCGGCGAGATCTTTGTCGCGGCCGATGACGGCGGCGATTTTCGCAACCGAGCTCGCCGTCGTGTCGATGCTGCCGACGAGCATGCCGCCAAGGATGCGCCTGACGCCGTCGTCCTTGTCGAGGTCGCCGCGCCGCATGAGCGCGCCCATCATGTCGGTCCCAAGCTCGCCCGACGCCCGTCGCTTCCCGATCTCCTCGTCGAACCAGGCGCGCATGAGTGCCGAGGCGCGCAAGGCGCGATCGGCGACGACCTTGTCGCCGGAGAGGTTGAGGAAGATATGCGCGAAGATCGCCCGCGCCACATCCACGAAGGTGCGCTCATCCGGCCCCGAGATGCCGAACAGGCGTCTCGCCGTCTGCGCCGCGATCGGCCGGGCGTACCCGTTCACCACGTCGATCGTCCCGGCGGCTGCCGACACGCGCTTCGCCGCCTCTTCGGCGACGGCCTCGCGGATCGGCGCGAGATCGACCGCCGCCAAAGCCTCGTAGAGCGCTCCGCGCTCGCGCACGAGCTGCGCACCTCTATCCATGCCGAGGACGAAGGGGCCGTTCACCGCGTCGATCCGGGCCTCGTTGACCGGCGCAATGCGAAAATCCAAGTCGCGAGCCAAGACCTCGCGGACATCGGCGTGACCGGCGACGATCACCCTGTTGCCGAGGCGAACCGGTCCGACGAGACCGGCGACGAAGGCGCCGAGCCGCGCCGCGAGGGCCGGGAGGCGCTGTTCGGAAAGCAAGCTGCCCTTGCTCGGCGGAGTGACGATACCGGTGGCGACGCCACCGTTCCCAATCGCGTTTGCCATTCTGCCCCCGAGGTCGGACCAGCAGGCGGAACAAATTGAAGAACGAGCAAAGTTAAGCGGCGCAGCTCGACTTTGTCCATGGCTCCGTTCGAGAGATGCCACGGCGGCTGGGGCTGGGCCGTTGTCCGCCTATGGCCTTGCCGCCACGGCCTCGATCTCGCGTGCGACGATGTCCGGCGCGGCGTGGTGCGGCATATGGCCGACGCCGGAGAGGACGACGAGCAGCGCGCCCGGGATCTCGCGCTCGAGCGAGCGCGAGTGCAGGTTCGTCCAGACGATCGTGTCGGCGTCGCCCGAGACGATCGCGGTCGGGACGCGGATCGCGCCGTAGCGCCGGCTCTGCTCGACGACGAAGGCGTAGAGGCCGGACACGTCCTCGGCATTCGCCCGGAACGCACCCGGGCGCAGCACGAGCGGCTGCGCGATCGTGCGACATAGTCGGGCGGGGGCGCCTGCGGCGCGAACACGACGCCAACGGTCGGCCCCATCAGGAGGAGCCCGGCGGGCGTCGCGAGCGTCCAGGTGAGGAGCCGCCCCGCGACCGGCCAGGTCGCCGGGCCGTAGTACCAGGAGATGCCGCCGCCGGGCCAGGGATGGCTCACCGGCGCGAGCAGCACCAGCCCCGAAACGAGATCGGCGTGGTCGAGCGCGAGGTTCAGGGCGAGCGCCCCGGCCCAGGAATGGCCGACGACGATCACGCGCTCGATGCCGATTTCCCGGAGCGCCGCGCGGATGACCCGCGCCTGCGTCGCCGGCGAGGCCGCCTCGGCGCCGCCGATGCGGTCGCTCCAGCCGCTGCCCGGACGGTCGACGGCGACGACCCGGAAGCGCCGCGCCAGCCGCTCGCCGAGCGCCGTCATGGGATCGCCCGAGGAGCCGGAGGCGCCGTGCAGGAGAAGCACGGTCGCCTCGGGCTCGCGCCCCTGCGGCGCCATCTCGACGACGTGCAGGCGCCCGCCCGCGACCTCGATGAAGCGGCCGGCCGGCGGATAGCGCGTCTCGATGACGCGGGCGATCACCAGGGTCGCGACGGCGCCGCACAGCAACAGCAGCACGGTCCCGGCGAGCACGACGGCGAGAAGCCTCATCGCCAGCCGGCGGGATCAGATGTCGCGGCCGTCGATCTCGGGCGTGAGGCGCTCGATCGCCTCGCGGAGCTTCGGCAGGTAGGGGTGGATGGCGAGCGCCTTGCGATAGGCTTCGAGCGCGCGCTTCTTGTCGCCGCCCGACACGTAGATGTGGCCGAGCCCGGCCCAGGCGCCGAAATGGCGCGGCTCCATCGTCAGCACGCGCTGGATGTCGGCGATCGCGCTCACCGGATCGTCGAGGAGGAAGAAGGCCGTCGCCCGGCGATGCCAGGCCTCGGCCCATTCGGGGCGCAGCGTCAGCACCCGGTCGAGGAGCTCGACGGCGAGCGGAAACTCCTTCGCCTTCAGCGCCTCCTCGGCCCGGCTCATCAGCAGATCGGCGGTGTCGCTGCCGGAGCGCGCCCAGCGCCGCTCGATCAGGTTCGCGACGCCGTTCGCCTCGCCCTCGTCCTTGGCACCGGCAAGCCGCGTGAAAAGCTCGTCGAGGGTGGCGGGCTTGCGCGGCTTTGCGGGCTCGGTCTGGGGTTTCGGATCGGCGGCCTTGGCCTGCGCGAGCGCCGCTCCCGGTGCAGAGGCGAGAAGCAAGGCGAGCAGAAAAGCATGACGGCGCATGGCGGTACTCTATGGGCCCGGGCCGAGCGGTCAATTCACGATTCGGGCGATGGGTTCCCGATCCACCGCCCCGCCGGGCCCCGGAGGGCGGCCGGCCGCGGTCAGTCGATCTTGCGCTCGTCGGCAATGACCTTGCCGTCGTTCGGCAGGCTTCCCGGAACGACGAAATCGACGGCGCCCTTGAGCTTGGTGAGATCCTGCAGCGTCGCCCCGACCGCCGCTTTGAGGGCGTCGGTCGGAGCCGCGGTCTCGGCCGCGAGCGTCATCGCGTCGGCCTCGGCCTCGCGGGTCACGATAAGGCGCAGGCGCTTGAGCTCGGGATGGCGCCGCCCGATCTCGGCCACCTGCTCCGGGCGTACGAACATGCCCTTGATCTTGGTCGTCTGATCGGCGCGGCCCATCCAGCCCTTGATGCGCAGGTTGGTGCGCCCGCAAGGGCTCGGGCCGGGGAGCGCCGCCGTAAGGTCGCCGAGCGCGAGGCGGATCTGCGGGTGATGCGGATCGAGGTTCGTGACCACGACCTCGCCGACATCGCCCTCGGGGACCGGGTCGCCGGTGCCCGGCCGCACGATCTCGAGGATCAGGTCCTCGTTGACGACCATGCCGGCGCGCGCCCCGGTCTCATAGGCGATGACGCCGATGTCGGCGGTCGCGTAGGCCTGGTAGGCGTCGACGCCGCGCCCGGCGATGTCCTCCTGGAGGGACTTCGGGAAGGCGGCGCCAGAGACCAGCGCCTTCCTTAAGCAGGAGGCATCGCGGCCGGCTTTCGCTGCGGCATCGAGGACAATCTTGAGGAAGTCCGGCGTGCCGCAATAGGCGACCGGCCGGAAGGCGGCGATCACCTCGAGCTGCTGCTCGGTCTGGCCGGGACCGGCCGGGATGACGACGCAGCCGAGCGCCCGGGCGCCCGAATCCATCATGAAGCCGCCCGGCACGAGGTGGTAGCTGAAGGTGTTCAGCACCACGTCGCCCTTGGCGAAGCCCATGGCGTGGAGCGCGCGCGCCGCGCCCCACGGGTCGGGACCCCAGCCTTCAGGCTCGAAGATCGGCCCGGGCGAGGTGAAGAGACGCCCGAAGGCCGAGGGCGGCGCCGGGACGAAGCCGGCGAACGGCGGATCGGCCTTCTGCAGCGCCGGCAGCTCGGATTTGCGCAGCACCGGAAGGCGCGCAAGCGCCTCGCGGCTCGTGACCGTGCGGGGATCGATGCCGCGCAGCCGCTCCGCATAGGCCGGCGCCCGCATCGCCGCTTCGAGGACGGCGGGAAGGCGGGCGAAGAGCTCGGCGTCGCGCTCGGCGGGGGAGCGGGTCTCGCGCGTATCATGCGGTTCGGACATCGGCGGTCTCGTACGGCCTCGCCGCAGGCTCCCGGCTCCCGACGCCTGGGTCAAGCCCGCCGATGACTCTCCGGGCGCTTTCGCGTTATCCTCGGGCCATGGATCGCCGCAGCCTCTATGACGACGACGTCTACGCCTGGGCGAAGCAGCAGGCCGCTGCTCTGCGCCGGCTCGCCCGAACCGGTCGCGACCTGCCGAACGAACTCGACCTGGAGAACGTCGCCGAGGAGATCGAGGACGTGGGCAAGTCGGAGCTGAGCAAGGTCGAGAGCTACATCCAACTCGCTCTCGTCCGTTTGCTCAAGGCAGCCTCGGTTCCGCAGGCTCGCGCTTATCGAAAGTGGATGATCGAGGTCCGCGTGTTCCGGGCCGAGCTCCTGAAAAACCTCACTCGTGCGATGCGCCAGAATGTCGACATGGACGAGCTATGGGGTCTGGCGCGGTTGAGGGCAGAGGCGGACTTGCTGGACAACGGCGATGAAATTTCTCCGAACCTCCCCGGCCGATCTCCCTTCTCGCTGGAGGACCTGACAGCCGGCGAATTCGATTTTGACGCGGCGGTGGCGCGGATCCGCCCCCACCCGTGATGTCGCCGCGTCAGGCGAGCCAGCGCTTGCGGCGCTTGTAGCTCTTCACCTCCCGGAAGCTCTTCTTCGAGCCTTCGGCGATGCCGAGATAGAACTCCTTCACGTCCTCGTTCTCGCGCAGCGATTTCGCCGGCCCGTCCATGACGACCCGGCCGGTCTCGAGGATGTAGCCGTAATTGGCGTATTT
>JAJKJG010000146.1 GCA_021154065.1 Methylobacterium sp. | reverse complement strand
GTTGATCTCCTCGAGACGCAGGTGCTTGCTCATCAGCCGGTCGACCGGCAGCTTGCCGCGCCGGTAGAGGTCGACATAGCGCGGCAGATCGCGCACCGGCACGCAGGTGCCGATGTAGCTCCCCTTCAGCGTGCGCTCCTCGGCAACGAGGTTCACCGGCGACAGCGCCAGCGTATGGGCGGGCGGCGGCAGGCCGGCGGTGACCGTCGTGCCGCCGCGGCGGGTGATCTTGTAGGCGAGGTCGAGGGCGCGCACCGAGCCCGCCATCTCGAAGGCGTACTCGACGCCGCCCTTCACGGCCTCGCGGATCTCGTTCACGGCGTCGGGCGAGCCGGCGTTGAAGGTGTCGGTCGCGCCGAGCTGGCGGGCAAGCCCGAGCTTCTCGTCCGAAAGATCGACCGCGACGACCCGGCTCGCGCCCGAGGCGACGGCGCCGAGGATCGAGCTCAGGCCGACGCCGCCGAGGCCGACGACCGCGACCGTCGTCCCGGCCGGCACCTTCGCGGTGTTGATCACCGCGCCGACGCCGGTGAGAACCGCGCAGCCGAACAGCGCCGCCTCGTCGAGCGGCAGCTCGCGGTCGACCTTGACGCAGGAGCGGCGCGAAATGGTGGCGTATTCGGCAAAGCCCGACACGCCGAGATGGTGGTTGATGTCCTGGCCGTTGCGGTGGAGCCGCTTGCCCCCCGAGAGCAGCGTGCCGGCGCCGTTCGCGGCGGCGCCCGGCTCGCACAGCGCCGGGCGTCCCTCCGAGCACGGCAGGCAATGGCCGCAGCTCGGCACGAACACCATGACGACGTGATCGCCCTTCGCGAGGTCGTCGACGCCGGGTCCGATCTCCTCGACGACGCCCGCCGCCTCGTGCCCGAGCGCCATCGGCATCGGCCGCGGCCGGTTGCCCTCGATCACCGACAGGTCCGAGTGGCACAGCCCCGCCGCCGCGATCTTGACCAGGATCTCACCCGGTCCCGGCGGGTCGAGCTCGATCGTCTCGATCTTCAGCGGCTTCGACTGCGCGTAGGGCGCCGGAGCGCCCATCTCATTGAGCACCGCGGCTCTGATTTTCATCGATTCTCTCCAGCCCGCTGCCGGCGGGTTTTCAGTGGGCGGGCGCCGGCACGGCGGTCGGCGCTGCCCGCGCTTGCTCGCGCCCGATCCAGAATACGAGCAGGCACCCGACGCCCGTCAGCACGCAGAGCGGCAACAAGGCCACCGGGAAGCTGCCGGTCTTGTCCCGTAGCACCCCGATGACCGAGGTGATAGCGCCCGTGCCGAGGTGCGCGAGGGTGTTGATCGCGGCGATCCCTGCCGCCGCCGCCGCCGGCGGCAGCGTCTCGGTCGCAAGCGCGAAGAACGGGCCCTTGATCGCGTAGTTGCCGAGCAGAACCAGCGAGAGCAGCACCAGCGTCAGCGTCAGCGACCCGGTCAGCAGCGTGAGCGCAAAGCTGATCGAGGTCAGCGCCAGAGGCAGGGCGGTGCTCCAGATGCGCTCGCCGCTCTTGTCGGCGCGCAGGCCCCAGAAGATCATGAAGGCCGACGCAATGCCGAACGGGATCATGTTCAGCAGCGCCGTCTCGATGTTGTTCAGGCCGAAGCCTTTCAGGATCTGCGGCATCCAAAGCGACAAGGTGTTGCTCGTCGCCGAGCTGCCGGCGTAGATCACGGCGAGAAGCCAGACCTGCTTGTTGGTCAGCACCGCCCAGACCGAGCCGTGGCCGGAGTGACCGGCCGATGCCGATTGCCGCTCGGCCTCGAGCTGGCTTTGCAGCCAGCTCTTCTGCTCAGGGGTCAGGAACGTCGCTTCCGCCGGCCTGCTGGGCAGCACCACCAGCGTCGCGAGGCCGAGCAGAATGGCCGGCACCGCCTCAAGAATGAGAAGCCACTGCCAGCCGCGCAAACCCGCCGTCCCGTCGAGCGTCAGAAGCGCGGCGGAGAGCGGCGAGCCGAAGAAGCTCGACAGCGGGATCGCCACCATGAACATGGCGACGATCCGGGCCCGGTAGGCCTTCGGGAACCAGTAGGTCAGATAAAGGATGACCCCCGGGAAGAAGCCGGCCTCGGCGGCGCCGAGGAGGAAGCGGCAGATCGAGAACGAGACCGGGCCGGTGACGAAGGCGGAGGCGGCTCCGACCATGCCCCAGCTGATCATGATGCGCGCAATCCAGGGGCGGGCGCCGAACCGTTCGAGCGCAAGGTTGCTCGGCACCTCGCAGATCACATAGGCGACGAAGAACAGCGCCGCGCCGAGGCCGAACGCGGCGGAGGAGAGGCCGATGTCCTTGTTCATCGTCAGCGCCGCGAAACCGACGTTGACGCGGTCGACGTAGGCGATGAAGTAGCAGACGATCAGGAACGGGATGAGGCGCATCCCGACCCTTCGCATCGTTTCCTTCTCGAGGCGGGACTTGTCGGACACGAGGGCGCCGGCTCCGGCAACGGTGGCTTCCATCTCTCCCTCCTCGATTCGACGCCCTGGTCAGGGCTTTGGGCAGAGCGTTTCCCGGCGGCCGATCACGGCCGCATCGGGCTTCGGAACCCCCGTTTCGTCGAGCTCTGCGGCTCTTGGGTTCATCGCCTTCTCTTTACCGCAAGCATCCTTCGAGGCTCGCCTCCGGCTCGGACGTCGGAAACGAGGGCTCCAGGAGGTTGGCCCCGATCGGCGTCGCCCATCGCTTCGCGTCTCACGCCGGCTCGACCTCCGGAACCTTGTTGCCGAGCTCCTCGACGAGAACGCGGGTGTTCTCCGAATAGTCGATTGGGACGACGACGAGATGCACGCCGCCCCAGCGGAACGCCGCTTCGAGGGCCGGCACGAGGTCCTCGGTCGCCGTCACCCGCGTGCCCTTGGCGCCGTAGCTCTCGGCGTATTTGACGAAGTCCGGGTTGCCGAAGGTGAGGCCCCAATCCGGGAAGCTGTCGACCGCCTGCTTCCACCGGATCATGCCGTAGGCGGAATCCGCGAGGATCAACACCACGAGGTCGAGCCCGAGGCGGACCGCCGTCTCCATCTCTTGGCTGTTCATCATGAAGCCGCCGTCGCCGCAGACCGCGAGCACGCGCCGGTTCGGGTAGAGCAGCTTCGCCATCATGGCCGACGGCAGGCCGGCGCCCATGGTGGCGAGCGCGTTGTCGAGAAGGAGCGTGTTCGCGACGTAGGTGCGGTAGTTGCGCGCGAACCAGATCTTGTACATGCCGTTGTCGAGCGCGACGATGCCGTCGCTTGGGATCACCTGGCGGACGTCGTGGACGATGCGCTGCGGCGTCGGCGGGAAGCGCTCTTCGTCGGCGCGGTCGACAAGGCGGGCGAGAATCTTCTCGCGCAGCGGCAGCAGCGCCTGGGCGTTCTTGATCTTGCCCTCCACCCGGCCGGCGAGGAGCTCGAGGCTCGGTCCGACGTCGCCGACGACCTCGGCATGGGGGAAGTAGACCTCCTCGACGTTCGCCGGCGAGTAGCCGACATGGATCACCTGCGGCCCCTTGGGGCCCATGATGAAGGGCGGCTTCTCGATCGTGTCGTGCCCGATGGCGATGATGAGGTCGGCCTTGTCGATCGCCTCGTGGACGTAGTCCCGCTCCGAGAGCGCCGTCGTGCCGATGTAGAGCTTCGAGCCGCCGGCGACCGTGCCCTTGCCCATCTGGGTCGTGAAGAACGGGATCTGGGTGCGCAGCACGAAACCGCCGAGCCCGGCCGTCGAGCGCGGCCGGCTCGCCGCCGCGCCCAGCATGATCAGCGGGCGCTTCGCCTTGACGATCATCTCGGCGGCGCGGTCGAGCGCCGCCGCATGCGCCACCGGGATGTCGACCGGGTGCGGCGGCACGAGCGGGATTTTCCCGGGCGTCTCTTCGGCGGCGATGTCCTCCGGCAGCTCCAGATGCACCGGCCCCGGC
Organism: Methylobacterium sp.; assembly: GCA_021154065.1. The sequence continues at coordinate 9,660 of JAJKJG010000146.1, read as the reverse complement.
CGCTCCTCCTGGGCGACCCGGAACGCCTCGCGCACGATGGTCGGGATCGAGGCCGCGCTGACGATCTGCCGCGTCATCTTGGTGAGCGGCTTCATCGAGGCGATGACGTCGACGATCTGGAAGCGCGCCTGGCGGGCCGTCATGATCGCCTTCTGGCCGGTGATCATGATCATCGGCATGGCGCCGAGATGCGCATAGGCCGCCGCGGTCGAGAAGTTGAGCGCACCGGGTCCGAGCGTCGAGATGCACACGCCCGGGCGGCCGGTGAGCCGGCCGTGGGTCGCCGCCATGAACCCGGCCGCCTGCTCGTGCCGGGTCAGCACGAGCTGGATCTTCGAGCCTCTGAGCGACTCGACGACGTCGAGGTTCTCCTCGCCCGGAACCCCGAAGATGCGGTCGACCCCCTCGCTTTCCAGCGCCGCGACGAGAAGATCCGAGCCTTTGGACATGTCTGAACCTCTCCGCCGGTTCCTGGAGCGAGCGCGGGCAGCGCGTTCTGCTCCAACCGGTCACTCTATGGTTCGTTCGGGGCGCGGGCGCAATGCATCCCCCTTTCAAATCTGCCGGGAGAGCTTAGGCTCCGCTTTCCCCTGCGACGTCGCAGGGCGCGGGCTCGCGGAGGGCCGGAATGAGACGCAACGGGCTTTCGCGGCTGCTCCTCGCGGCAGCTCTCCTCTGGCCGGGCGCGGCTTTCGCGGCAGAGCCGCATTGGCCGGCCTCGCTCACCCTCGGCACGGCCTCGCCGGGCGGCACCTACTACGCCTATGGCGAGGGCCTCGCTCGTATCCTGACCAGGGCGCTCGGGCTTCCGGTGACGATGCGGCCGACCGAGGGCCCGAGCGAGAACATCCAGCTGCTCGAGGCCGGCGAGATTGAGCTCGCCTTCGTGACCCAGGGCGTGGCGCTGCAGGCCTGGAACGGCACCGGCGGCTGGACCGGGGGCAAGCAGTTGCGCGCCATGCGCGCCATGTTCCCGATGTACGATACGCCGTTCCAGTTCGTCGTCCGCCAGGATGCCGGGATCGGCTCGCTGGCGGAGCTCGCCGGCAAGCGCGTCGGCGTCGGCCCGCGCGGCGGCACCACCGCGACCTACATGCCGGAGTTCCTCAAGGCCCTGAAGCTCGAGGCGACGCTCGTCCATGGCGACTGGGCCGACCTCGCGGCGCAGGCGGCAGACCGCACGCTCGACGGGCTCGCGGTCGCGGCCGGCGTGCCGTTCCCGTCGTTTGCCGAGATCGAGCGCAAGACCAAGGTCCGCTATCTCGCCCCGACCCGGTCGCAGGTGCTCGATCTGCGCCTCGCGATGCCGGAGCTCGGCGCCTCGATCGTCGCGGCCGGCAGCTATCCGAGCCTGCGGACGCACTACGCCACGGTCGGACTTTACAATTTCGCCGTCGCGCACCGGGACCTTCCGGACGATCTCGTCTACGCGATCGTCGACGCCGCCTTCGCGAACCAGGAGCTTCTGATCGAGGCCCATCCGGCCGCGGCAGAGACGACGCCCGCAAATCTCTCGCGCAACAGCTTCCTGCCGTTCCACGGCGGCGCGGCGCGCTGGTACCACAACAAGAGCGCATCGGGCGTGATCCGGGGCGACTGATCCGGGACTTGAGGAGATCTCGACATGGCGACGGCGACAGCGACGGCGGGCCCCCATTCCGGCAAGTGGTACCGGCACCTCTACGCTCAGGTCCTGACCGCGATCGTCCTCGGCGTGCTTCTCGGGCACTTCTACCCCTCGCTCGGCGAAGCCATGAAGCCGCTCGGCGACGCCTTCATCAAGATGATCAAGATGGTCATCGCGCCGATCATCTTCTTCACCGTCGTCCACGGCATCGCCAGCATGAAGGACATGAAGAAGGTCGGCCGCGTCGGCCTGAAGGCGCTGGTCTACTTCGAGCTCGTCACGACGGCGGCCCTCATCATCGGGCTCCTCGTCATCAACCTGTGGAAGCCGGGCGTCGGGATGGCTGTCGACCCGAGCGCCATCGACACCAAGGCGATCGCGAGCTTCACGGCGAAGGCGAAGGAGCAGAGCACGATCCATTTCCTTATGGACATCATCCCCTCGACCGTGGTCGGCGCCTTCGCGACGGGTGAGATCCTGCAGGTCCTGTTTTTCGCCGTCCTGTTCGCGTTCGGGCTGCAGGCGCTCGGCGAGCGCGGCGAGACGGTGCTGCGCCTCATCGACGTGGTCAGCCACGTCTTCTTCCGCATCGTCGGCTACATCATGAAGCTCGCGCCGATCGGCGCCTTCGGAGCGATGGCGTTCACGATCGGCAAGTACGGCGTCGGCACGCTGTTGTCGCTCGGCAACTTCATGCTGGCGTTCTACACCACCTGCCTGCTGTTCATCTTCCTGGTGCTCGGCACCATCGCCCGCTTGTGCGGCTTCTCGATCCTGAAGTTCATCCGCTACATCAAGGAGGAGCTGCTGATCGTGCTCGGCACGTCGTCGTCCGAATCGGTGCTGCCGCGCATGATCGCCAAGATGGAGAATCTCGGCTGCGAACCCTCCGTCGTCGGGCTCGTGATCCCGACCGGCTACTCGTTCAACCTCGACGGCACTTGCATCTACCTGACCATGGCGGCGATCTTCCTCGCCCAGGCGACGAACACCGATCTCACGATCTGGCAGGAGCTCGGGATCATCGCCATCCTGCTCCTGACCTCGAAGGGGGCGGCGGGCGTCACCGGGTCCGGGTTCATCGTGCTCGCCGCGACGCTCGCCTCGGTCGGCACCATCCCGGTCGCAAGCATCGCCCTCATTCTCGGCATCGACCGCTTCATGTCGGAGGCGCGGGCGCTGACGAACCTGATCGGCAACGGCCTGGCGACCGTCGTCGTCGCGAAATGGGAGAACGCGCTTGACGAAACGCGCCTCCACCGGCGCCTAAACCGCGAGACCGACGTCGAGGCCGACGATCCCGAAGCCGTGAAGGTCGAGGACGACGTCGTCGGGGCCGGGGGCCTGCAGCCGCTGCGGGCCTGATGACGACGCGACGAGAAGTCATCGCGCTCTGACGGTCAGCGCCCCGCGACGTCGCCGACACAACGGACCCTGATGCGCCGCGCGTTGCCGGGCAGATAGGCGATCGGGATGTCCTCGGTCTCGATCACGGCGAGGGTTGCCGGATCGGCGCCGGCCGCGACCGCGCGCGCCGCCGCAAGCTCTTGCGCCGCCGCGATCGCGGCCTCGCGGGACAGATCGCGGAAGACCTGGTCGACCTCGCCCGAGACCTGCGCGATCGCGGCGCCGACGGCGTTGGCGCAGTCGCCATGCGGCACGCGCACGACCTCCGACACGCCCTCGAGACGATCCGGGATGAGGAAGGCGCCGCCGCCGACCGCGAGCAGCGTCACGTCGGCGGCTTCGGTCTTCACCCGGTCGACGCTCTCCGCGACCATGGTCTCGACGTGCCGCAGCACCGCCCGGCAGGTCGCGGCGTCGAGATGCGCCACCTTCGCCCGCTCGCCGATCTCGAGCAGCCCCGCCGCGATGCCGATATCGCTCGCGGTGAGCTGCGCGCCGCCGAAGGCGAGCGCGTCCGAGGTCAGGCGGTAGCCGACCGACAACGGCCCGACGGCGACCGGATCGGGCGAGACGTGGCTGCCGCCGCCGAGCCCGAACGAGAACAGGTCCGGCATCCGGAACAGCGTGCGCACGCCGCCGATCTTCACGACCGCGTTCGCCTCGCGCGGGAAGCCGCTCTTGATCTGCCCGACATCGGTCGTGGTGCCGCCGACGTCGGCGACGACGGCGTCGGGAATCCCCGAGAGGTAGGCGGCGCCGCGCATCGAGTTCGTCGCCCCGGAGGCGAAGGAATAGACCGGCAGCCGCATGGCCTCGCCGGCCTCCGCGACCGTGCCGTCGTTCTGGGTGATGTAAAGCGGCGCCGAAAAGCCCGAATCGGCGATCGCCTGCGCGAACGCCGCGACCGTGGTGGCGGCAAGATCGGCGAGCGCGGCGTTGAGGAGCGCCGCGTTCTCGCGCTCGAGAAGCCCGATCCGGCCGAGGTCGGCCGAGCACGTGACGGCGCAGCCGGAGATCTCCTCGGCGACGATCGCCGCCGCCTCGCGCTCGTGGCCGGGGTCGAGGGGGGAGAAGATCGCGGCGATCGCGACCGAGCGGATGCCCCTGTCGCCGATCCGCCGCGCCGCGTCCCGAAGCGCCGCGCGGTCGAGCGGCATGAAGGCGCGGCCGTCATATTCATGCCCGCCCTCGACCATCGCGACCTCGCCCTCGACCACTTGGGCGAGGTCCGCCGGCCAGTCGCAGAACGGCGGCAGGCTGGCGCTCGCCGGCAGGCCGATGCGGATCGCGCCGACCCGGCTCAAGGAGCGCCGCTGCACGACGGCGTTGATGAAATGGGTCGTGCCGATCATGACGGCATCGACGGGCTTGCCGCCGACGGCGCCGGTTGCCGTGAGGCGGGCGAGCGCGTCGAGGATGCCGCCGGTCACGTCGGGGGTCGTCGGCGCCTTGACGGCGGCGCCCACCCTCCCCTCCTCGATCAGCACCGCATCCGTGTTGGTGCCGCCGACGTCGATGCCGATGCGTCTCATCCGAACACCGGCCGGTAGTCGATATCGTAGCCGAAGGCGCGCGGGCCGACATGCCGCAGCCCCTTCTCGGTCGCGAACACCGGCGGCGGCGGCAGCGCGATGACGGTGACGCGCTGGCCGTAGCGGATGGTTTCGGTGCCGACCGCCTCGCCGGCGACGCTGTCGAGCACGCAGATCAGGTCGGGCGAGGTCGCGGCCGGCTCGCCGTCGCGCCAGGCGACGATCCACTCGTTCTGGAAATCGAGCACGACGCCAGAGCCGCGATCGTCGTCGATGCCGGCGACCCGCGCCATGCCGCGCAGGAAGCCCTCGGTCGTGCGCCGGTCGACGTCGACGACCTTGCCGCGGAACAGCACCTTGCCGGGCTCGACCGACAGGATCGCCGCGACAGGATCGCTATGGCGCGCCTGCGCCTCGCGCACCGCGTGGCCGATCGCGATCGCCTTCGTCGTCGTGCCGTGGATCGCCCAATCCTTGACCTCGCGGCCGCTGCGCGGCGCCTTGCAGGTCGAGGCGATCGAGCCGTACTCGACGCAGATCTTGCGGCTGACGCGCTCCATCCATTTCCAGCTCGGGACCTTGTCGACGATCGATTCGAGGCCGCGACAATCGACCGTCGTCAGCGGGTACGGGCGCAGATCGCCGACCGCGACCGAGGTCATCTGCGCCTCCGGATAGGCGCGCCCCATCATGTCGGCGTCGACGACCGGCTTGTTGAGGTGCGCCGCCGCCATCAGCGGCTGGATCGAGTTGCCGCCGCCGATCTCCAGCGCCATGACGGCACGGAAGGCGACGCCGCGATGCTCCTCCATCAGCGCGACAGCGCGGGCGATGGTGCGGCTGTCGGTCAGGCGCTCCTGGCCGACGAGCGGCGCCCCCATGTTCGACACCGCCGCGACCCAGTCGTCGTCATCGAGCGCGTCGGGCGGCATCAGCGCGACGCGATGCCCCTCGGCGTAGAGGCGGCGCATGTTGAGGAGCCCGAGATAGGGGCTGCCGCCCCCACCGGTGCCGAGGATCCAGGCACCGACCGCGAGCGCCTCGATGTCATCGAGCGAGAGCTCGCGGGCTGCGGTCATGCCAACAGCTCCTGGAGCAACCGGGCGGTCGTCGAGACGGCGAGCAGCGCCGGCGCGTCAACGACGCGGCGGAGCGCGGCGCGAGTCTCCGGCGTGTAGCTCATGCAGTCCATCGCGATGAGGTCCGGGCGGTGCGCCGCAAGCCGCGCCGCCGCCGCTTCGGCTTCGTCAGTCGAAGCGCTCGGCAGAAGCGCCTCGGCGGCGATCTCGATCCCGGGCCGCTGCCATTTCTTCGACAGCTTGCCGATCTGCTCCGGCGCCGGCACGAGAAGGCCGAGACGGCCCGTCGGCAGGAGCGCCGCGGCGAGCCCCGCGAGGATGCGGGACGGAAACACGACGCCGGCGTCGCCGCGCATCGGCGGGAAAGCGCCGGTGCAGGCAAAGAGCAGCGCGTCCGCGCCGTCGCGCCGCAGGGCATCGAGCGTCACGGGCGCGCGCTCGATCACCGCCGCCTTCGAGATCTTGACGTCGCGGGTGCCGCGCAGGCGCGTGTAGAGCGTGTCGTCGCCGTCGCGCGGCGGCAGCGCATCGACCTCGGCGTCGCGCAGGCCATCGAGACAGCCGCGCACCACGATGCGCGTGTCCGGCGGCAGCGCCGCGGCGAAGATCGCGCCGATATCGTCGCGCGGAGCCTGGCCGATGACGGCGATGCCGAGCGTCGCCATCACGCATCCCTCAGGATGGCGGCGTCCTGCGCCTCCCAGCGCAGGCCGACGCCGGCGCCGTTCCGGCGCAGCGCGCCGGTGCCGGGATTGCCCTCCTTGACGAGGATACGGCGGCCGTCGCCGAGCGCCACGCTGTAGAGCACCTGGTCGCCGAGGAAGCTCGCATCCGACACCACGCCGTCGATCACGCCGGCGCCGGCTGCGACGATGCGCAGCTTCTCCGGCCTAAGCGCCAGCGCCGCCGGCCCGTCGCCCGCCGCGGGTGCCGGCAGCCCGCGTCCGTCGGCGGCGACGAAGCGGCCGCTTGAGATCGCGCCCTCGATCATGTTGATCTCGCCGATGAACTCGGCGACGAAGCGCGTCCGCGGTCGATCGTAGATCTCGGCCGGCGCGCCGACCTGCTCGAGCCTCCCCGCGTTCATGACGCCGATGCGGTCGGACATGGCGAGCGCCTCCTCCTGGTCGTGCGTGACGAAGACGAGCGTCACCCCGAGCGCCCGCTGCAGCTCCTTGAGCTCGACCTGCATCGCCTGCCTGAGCTTGCGATCGAGCGCGCCGAGCGGCTCGTCGCAGAGCAGCACCGGCGGCCGGATCACGATCGCCCGGGCGAGCGCGACGCGCTGCTGCTGGCCGCCGGAGAGCTCCGCCGGGCGGCGCTCCTCATAGCCCTCGAGCTTCACCTGCGCGAGGGCGGCGGCGACGCGCGCGTTCGCCTCGTGCTTCGCGACCTTGCGCATGCGCAGGCCGAAGGCGACGTTCTCGGCGACGGTGCGGTGCGGGAACAGCGCATAGGATTGGAACACCATGCCCATGTCGCGATGGTGCACCGGCACATGGGTCAGGTCGCGCCCGCCGATGACGACCCGGCCCTCATCCGGCGCTTCGAAGCCGGCGATCATCCTGAGCGTCGTGGTCTTGCCGCAGCCGGACGGTCCGAGCAGCGAGAAGAACTCGCCGGGCTCGACGGTGAGCTCGACGCCCGCGACCGCGACGACGCCGCCCGGAAAGCGCTTGGTGACGCGATCGAGGCGGATCGAGGCCGGGGAGGCGGAAGCGGGCGGCGGCATTCGGCCAAGAGCTTTGGCAAATGCCGGGGCTGGTGTCACGTGCGCGGCGAGCGCGCGTCTCGTGCCTGCCGGCAGGCTTGCACGACCGAGAGGGTTTCACCTCAGTCGCCCTCGCCGACGCGCCGGGTCGCGCCCCAGCCTTCGAGCACCGCGTCGATCTCTCCGGCGACGAAGAAGCGCGCGCTGTCGCGATCATAGCCCTCGTCCAGGAGGCGGTCGTAATCCGTGAACACGTGGCGGACGTAGGACACGAGGGCGAGCCAGGCTGCCGTCTCGGGCGCTGCCCCGCGCAGGCCGGCATGGCCGCGCAAATGGTCGCTCACCGCCGTGAACTCGTGCGCCGGCAGGCGCGGCGCGAGCCGGCGGAGCGCCTCCGCGACGGCCTGCGGTCGGTTTTGACCTGGCATGGCGGCCTGACTAAGGTCCGGCCCATGTTTTCGCAAACCCGCGCCGAGGGCGAGCCGCCCCGCACCATGGCGCCGCTGTCCGAGCTCGAGCCCGAAGCCGCCCGCCGCGTCGCCGCGGTCCTGACCGACATCGACGACACCATCACGACCGATGGGCGGCTGCCAGCCGCCGCCTATGCGGGGCTCGAGCGGCTGCACGAATCCGGGCTCCGCGTCGTGCCGGTGACAGGGCGCCCCGCCGGCTGGTGCGATCTCATCGCCCGGTTCTGGCCCGTCGATGGCGTCGTCGGCGAGAACGGCGCCTTCTCTTTCCGCTACGATCACGGCGCGAAGACCATGCATCGCCGCTTCTTCGCCGGCGAGGCCGAGCGGGCCGACAACCGGCGGCGCCTCGACGCGCTCGCCCAGACAATCCTGGCGGCGGTGCCGGGCGCCGCGCTCGCGGCCGATCAGCCCTACCGTATCGCCGATCTCGCGATCGACGTCTGCGAGGACATCCCGCCGCTGCCGCAATCCGCGGTCGACACCATCCTGCGCCTGTTCGCCGAGGCCGGCGCGACCGCGAAACTCTCGTCGATCCACGTCAACGGCTGGTTCGGGACCTACGACAAGCTCGCGATGGCGCGCAGGCTGCTCGACGCCGAGCTCGGCATCGATGCCGAGCGCGCGCCCGGGCGCGTCCTGTTTGTCGGCGACTCGCCGAACGACGAGCCGATGTTCCGCGCATTTCCGGTCTCCGTCGGCGTCGCGAACATCCGCCGCGTCGCCGCGCGCATGAGCCATCTCCCGGCCTATGTGACGCGGGGCGAGGGCGGCGCCGGCTTCGTCGAGCTCGCGGAGCATCTTCTCGCCGCCCGGGCGCAAGCGGGCGCCGCCTGACGCCGATGGACGAAGCCGCGTACGACCTCCTCGTCATCGGCGGCGGCATCAACGGCGCCGGCATCGCTCGCGATGCGGCCGGGCGCGGCCTCAAGGTGCTGCTCGTCGAGAAGGACGATCTCGCGAGCGCGACCTCCTCCGCCTCGAGCAAGCTCATCCATGGCGGCCTGCGCTATCTCGAGCTCTACGAGTTCCGCCTCGTGCGCGAGGCGTTGGCCGAGCGCGAGGTGCTGCTCGGGCTCGCGCCGCACATCGCCCGGCCGCTGACCTTCGTGCTGCCGCACGATGCCTCGCTTCGGCCGGCCTGGATAATCCGCGCCGGCCTCTTCCTCTACGACCACCTGGCGCGGCGCGCGAAGCTTGCCGGCTCGCGCTCCCTCGACCTGCGGCGCGACCCCGAGGGAGCGGCCCTGAAGAAAACCTACACCCGCGGCTTCTCCTATTCGGACGCCTGGGTCGATGATTCCCGGCTGGTGGTGCTGAACGTGCTCGACGCGAAGGAGCGCGGCGCCGCGATCCGCACCCGCACCCGCTTCGTCTCGGCCGAGCCGGCCGCGGGCGCTTGGACCGCAACGCTCGAGCCCGCGGGCGGCCCTCGGGAAACGGTCTCGGCCCGAAGCCTGGTCAACGCCGCCGGCCCCTGGGTGGACAGCGTGCTGCGCGACGGGCTCGGCCGGTCCGGCCCGGCGAACCTCAAGCTCGTCAAGGGCAGCCACATCGTCGTGCCGCGGCTCTACGAGGGCGAGCACGCTTATATCCTGCAGAACCCCGACCGCCGGATCGTCTTCGTCATCCCCTATGAGGGCCGCTTCTCCCTCATCGGCACGACCGACCTCTTCTTTACCGGCGATCCGGCAGCGGTCGCGATCACGCCGAACGAGACGGCCTATCTCTGCGAGGCGGCAACCCGCTTCCTTGCCGCAAGCATCGCGCCGGCGGACGTGGTCTGGTCCTATTCCGGCGTGCGCCCGCTCTACGACGACGCGAGCGGCAACCC
>JAJKJG010000145.1 GCA_021154065.1 Methylobacterium sp. | reverse complement strand
TCCATCAGCAGCCGGTGCATCGCCTCGTCGATGCGGTCGATCTCGGCCCGCAGATCGGCGAGGGCCGGCGGATTTCCGCCCGCTCCCGGTGCCGGTTTCGGCGCCCTTCCGGCCATGCTTTTCCCCACTCCCGCGGCCATGTTCTCACAATCCAACGGCTCTTAGTCTGGACCCCGGCAATTCCAAAGTGGCGAACGGCCAAGCTTGTTCGCAGTTTTCCGGCAGGATAGGATGTTCGGCCGCCGTCCGTTATAACGAACAGGTCTATGGCCCATCTGCAACCCGTCGCCCTCGAGCCTCAGAACCAGGCCGACGAGCCGTCGAGCCCGGTCGAGCGCTTCGGGCCGGGCGCGCCGCTGCTGCTCGACGCCGGCGTCGCGCTGGCGCCGTGGCAGATCGCCTACCAGACCTACGGCACGCTCAATGCGCAGCGCTCGAATGCGGTGCTCGTCTGCCACGCCCTCACCGGCGACCAGCACGTGGCGAACGACCATCCGGTCACCGGCAAGCCCGGGTGGTGGGATACGATCGTCGGGCCGGGGCTGCCGCTCGACACCAGCCGCTTCTTCATCATCGCCGCGAACGTCATCGGCGGCTGCATGGGGACGACCGGCCCGGCCTCGACGAATCCCGGCACCGGCCGCCCCTGGGGCGTCGATTTCCCGCTCGTCACGATCCGCGACATGGTCCGCTCCCAGGCGATGCTCCTCGACCGCCTCGGCATCGAAAGCCTGTTCTGCGTCATCGGCGGCTCGATGGGCGGGATGCAGGTGCTGCAATGGGCGGCGAGCTACCCGGACCGGGTCTTCGCGGCGATGCCGGTCGCGACCGGCGCCCGCCACTCGGCCCAGAACATCGCCTTCCACGAGGTTGGCCGCCAAGCCGTCATGGCCGATCCCGACTGGCGCGGCGGGCGCTATTTCGAGCACGGCGTCGCGCCGCGCAAAGGCCTCGCGGTCGCCCGCATGGGCGGGCACATCACCTATCTCTCCGAGACCGCGCTGCACCGGAAGTTCGGGCGCCGGCTGCAGGAGCGCGAGGCGCCGACCTTCACCTTCGACGCCGACTTCCAGATCGAGAGCTATCTGCGCCACCAGGGCATCACCTTCGTCGAGCGCTTCGACGCCAACTCCTATCTCTACGTCACCCGGGCGATGGACTATTTCGATCTCGCCGCCGATTACGGCGGCGTCCTGGCGGAGGCGTTCCGGGGCACGAAGACGCGCTTCTGCGTCATGTCCTTCACCTCCGACTGGCTGTTCCCGACCCCTGAGTCGCGCGCTCTCGTGCACGCCCTCAACGCCGCCGGCGCCTCGGTCGGCTTCGTCGAGATCGAGAGCGACAAGGGCCACGACGCCTTCCTCCTCGACGAGCCCGGCATGTTCACGGCGGCGCGCGGCTTCCTCGACGCCGCGGCCCGCGAGCGGGGGATCGCGTGAGCGAGCCCGCGCGGCTGCGCCGCCCCTCCCCTGCAAGGGGAGGGGATGGGGGTGGGGGAGAGTCGAAGCTTTCCGATGCCCGCCCGACGCAACCCTCGCTGTCCGTAATCTCCCCCACCCCTACCCCCTCCCCTTTACGGGGAGGGGAATCCTCCCGCCGCGACCTTCTCCTCGTCGCCGACATGGTCGAGCCCGGCTCGCGGGTGCTCGACGTCGGCTGCGGCGACGGCTCGCTCCTGGCGCTCCTGCGCGCCCGCCGCGGCGTCGACGGGCGCGGCATCGAGCTCTCGCGCGAGGGCGTCAGCGACTGCCTGGCGAAGGGCCTGCCGGTGATCCAGGGCGACGCCGATACCGACCTCGCCGACTACCCGAACGACGCCTTCGATTACGTGATCCTGTCGCAGACCATCCAGGCGACGCGCCAGCCGCGCGTCGTGCTCGAGAACCTGCTGCGGATCGGCCGGCGGGCGATCGTGTCCTTCCCGAATTTCGGCCACTGGCGCATCCGCTACGAGATCGCGCTCCGGGGCCGCATGCCGCTGACCGAGAACCTGCCGCATGCCTGGTACGAGACGCCGAACATCCATTTCTGCACCATCCGGGATTTCGTCGGCCTCTGCCGCGACATCGGCGCCGGCATGGAGCGGGCGGTGGCGCTCGATGCCGGCGGCCAGCCGATGCGCTTCACCCTGCCCTGGTGGGTGTGGAACATGTTCGGCGAGCAGGCGGTGTTCCTCTTGAAGCGCGGCACTCCCGCGCCTTGAGCCCGTGAACGATCCGCTCGGACATCCCGGAAAGGGCGCTTCGTCTCGGCCGGCGGCCGATGTGACGATCCGGGCGACCACGGAGGCGGATCTTTCCGCCGTGCAGGCGATCTACGCCCATCACGTCGCGACCGGCACGGCGAGCTTCGAGCTCGAGCCGCCGGAGCTCGACGAGATCCGCCGCCGCTGGAGCGCGCTCGTCTCGGGCGGCTACCCGCATCTCGTCGCCGCCGACGGCGCCACGGTGCTGGGCTACGCCTATGCGGGCGCCTATCGGCCGCGCCCGGCCTATCGCCACTCCGTCGAGGACTCGGTCTATGTCGACGCCGCCGCGCATGGCCGCGGCATCGGCCGGGCGCTCCTCGCCCGCTTGATCGAGGAAAGCGAGCGCCGCGGCTTCCGGCAGATGGTGGCGGTGATCGGCGACAACGTGCCGGCCTCGATCGCCCTGCACGCGAGCCTCGGCTTCGTTCATGCGGGCCGCCTCACCGCGGTCGGTTTCAAGTTCGGCCGCTGGTGCGACTCGACGCTGATGCAGCGCGCCCTCGGCCCGGGTGACGGCGCGCCGCCGTAGCGTTAGCGCGGGATCCGCTCGGACCGGATCGGGCGAGGCTCCCGGCTCGCCGACGCATTCCTCCTCCCCCACAAGGGGGGAGGGGAATTGCGGCGCGGCTTCAGTCCGAGCGGATCCCCCGCTAGCGTCAGCTTCGGCGGGAGGCCGATCGCGCGCGCATCAGGGAGGTTCGCGCGTACGCCTCGCGAAGCGTGCAGCGCAGGCCCGCCGAGGCGATGATCAGCGGCTCGTCGGCGCCCTCGACACTCTCATCCGTCCAACCTGCGACCGTCCGGATCGCGAGGCGCGCCGAGAAGCGCTCCTGCTCAAGGACGAGGATCGCCTCGCACGAGACGAGCCTCCGATAGGTCTCGATCTTCAGGTCGAGCCTCGGCCTTAATTCCCCCGGGCCGCGCTTGCGATCGGTCGAGGAGACGATCTCGGCGACGAGATAGCAGGTCGGCGTCACGCGCGCGCCGGGCTCGACCGCGCCGTCGATCACGCCGACGTCGGGCACGTATTGGCTGCCGACGATCACCGGGCTGAGGTCGACCGCCGGGTTCTGCAGCGCGATCCGGTCCGAGCCCATGCGGTCGAGCGCGTCGTTGAGCAGGCGCTCGAGATTGCCGGCAATGATCTGGTGGTCGAAGGTCGGTTGAGCCTGCATGACGATCTGCCCGTCGATCAGTTCCCAGACCTCGCCGTCGGGGCGCGAGGCGACGAAGTCGCGGAAGAACGCGTCGGAGACGCGATCCGGGAGGACAGGGCGCAGGGCCGTCATGAGGCTTTCTCGCGAGCGCCGAAGGATAGCACGCCGGCACCCTGGCCCGAAGCCGGCGCTCCCATCACTCCGCGCGGCCGAGCGGGTGCAGGTCGCGGACCATGCTCTTCAGCCGCTCGTCGAGGACGTGGGTGTAGATCTGCGTCGTCGCGATGTCGGCGTGGCCGAGGAGCTCCTGCACGACGCGCAGGTCGGCGCCGTTCTGGAGTAGGTGGCTCGCGAAGGCGTGCCGGAGCACGTGCGGGCTGACCTTATCGGCGCGCAGGCCCGCCGCCCCGGCGACGGCCTTGAGGTCGCGGGCGAAGGCCTGCCGGGTCAGGTGCCCGGCCTCGCTGTCGGCCGGGAAGAGCCAGGGCCCGGCGCCCTTGCCGGCCTTCTCGATGGCGGCCGCATAGGCCTTCGCGGCGTCGCGCGCCGTCTCGGTCAGCGGCACCAGGCGCTCGCGGCCGCCCTTGCCCTTGACGATGAGGAAGCGCTCGCGGGTCCGCGCCGCGGCGCGCGGCAGCGCGACGAGCTCGGAGACCCGCAAGCCGCTGGCGTAGAGCAGCTCCAGGAGGCAGTGCATGCGCTGGGCGCGCAGCCGCGCCGCCGCCGGCGCATCTTGCGCCTCGCCTAGATCGCGGGCGGCGGCGAGGAGCCGGTCGACCTCCGCGACGGAGAGCACCTTCGGCAGGCTGCGGGCGCGCTTCGGCGCCGTCGCGGTCGCGGTCGGGTCCGCCGCCGCATAGCCTTCGACGTAGAGGAACTTGTGGAATTGCCGCACAGCCGAGAGGCGGCGCGCGGTGGACGATGCCTTGAGGCCCCGTTGCTCGAGGCTCGCCACATAGGCCCTGACCGCCGCCGGCTCGACCTCGGCGGCGTCGATGCGTCTTGCCGCGAGGAAGGCGGCGTAATCCTCGAGGTCGCGGCGATAGGCCGACAGCGTGTTGGCGGCGGCGCCGCGCTCGGCGGCCAGCATGTCGAGGAACAGTGCGACGAAGCGCCCGCCGCTCATTTGGCCGGCAGGCGCGAGGCCGGGATCGTCACCGTCATCTCGCGCGGCTCCGGCTCGACGAGGGTCGCGAGCGCGAACATCGCCGCAAAGCCGAGGCCGGCGAGCACGGCGATCACGAACAGGAAACGGAGCAGGGTCGGCAACTTGAAAGCCTCTCGAGGCGCGACTTCGCCCGTTCCAACATGGCAGGGGAGCGAAGGCAAGGTCGGCCGTCGCTCCCGTGCCGGCCTGTGACAGGGAACCGCCCCGCATGGTAGGAGAGGGGTATGAACGAACACTTGCCCGCCGACCTCGCTCAGAGGCCGGGGGCGCCGGACCTGAGCCTCGATGAGGCGATCAAGAGACGTCTGGGGAAGCGCTCGATCGTGCTCGTCGGCCTGATGGGGGCCGGGAAAAGCACCGTCGGGCGCCGGCTCGCGACGCGCCTTAACCTGCGTTTCACCGACGCCGACGCGGAGATCGAGACGGCGGCCGGGATGACGATTCCGGACATGTTCGCGATGCATGGCGAGGCGTATTTCCGCGACGGCGAGAGGCGGGTGATCGCGCGCCTCCTCGGCGAGGGGCCGGCCGTGCTGGCAACCGGCGGCGGCGCCTATATGCACCCCGAGACCCGCGCCGGGATCCGCGAGGCCGGCATCGCGGTGTGGCTGCGGGCCGATCTCGACGTGCTCATGCGCCGCGTGCGCAAGCGGCACAACCGGCCCCTGCTGCAGAATCCGGACCCGGAAGGAACCATGCGCCGGCTGATCGAGGCCCGCCACCCGATCTATGCGCTCGCCGACGTGACCGTCGATTCGCGCGAGATTCCGCACGAGAAGGTCGTGCAGGACGCGCTGCTCGGGATCGATGCGTGGCTTTCGGAGCAGCGTCGGTGAGCGCCCTCCAGGCGCGCCCCGAGGAGCCCGGCGTCGCGGCCGTCCGGGTGCCGCTCGGCGGGCGCGCCTACGACATCCTCGTCGGCCGCGGGCTCCTCGACGGCGCGGGTCCGCGAATCGCGGCGCTCGGCGCCCGCGCCGCCGCGATCGTCTCGGACGAGACCGTCGCGGCCGTCTACGCCCCACGTCTCGCGGCCGGCATCGAGGCGAGCGGGCTGCGCACCGCGCTCGTGACGGTCGCGCCGGGCGAAGCCTCGAAATCGTACGAGACGCTGGCGCGGGTTTGCGACGCGATCCTCGATGCGCGCATCGAGCGCGGCGATCTCGTCGTGGCGCTCGGCGGCGGCATCGTCGGCGATCTCGCCGGTTTTGCCGCCGCGATCGTGCGGCGCGGCGTGCGCCTCGTGCAGGTGCCGACGACGCTCCTCGCCCAGGTCGATTCCTCGGTCGGCGGCAAGACCGGCGTCAATACGCGCCACGGCAAGAACCTCGTCGGCGCCTTCCATCAGCCGAGCCTCGTCTTGGCCGACACCGCCGCGCTCGACACGCTGCCTTTGCGCGAGATGCGCGCCGGCTATGCCGAGGTGGTGAAATACGGGCTCATCAGTGACGAGCGCTTCTTCGAATGGTGCGAGGCGAACTGGCGCCGGATCTTCGCCGGCGGGCCGGAGCGCGACCACGCCGTCGCCGAGAGCTGCCGGGCGAAGGCCGCGGTCGTCGTCCGCGACGAGCGCGAGGACGGCGAGCGGGCGCTGCTGAACCTCGGCCACACCTTCGCGCACGCGCTCGAGCGCGTGACCGGCTACGACGCCGCCCGGCTCGTCCACGGCGAAGCGGTGGCGATCGGGATGTGCCTCGCCTTCCGCTTCTCGGTCCGGCTCGGGCTCTGCCCCGGCCAGGACGCGGGCCGGCTGCGGAGCCACATCGCGTCCGTCGGGCTCCCGACCTCGCTTGCCGAGATCCCGGGCGGCTGCGGCCCGGCCGATGGGCTCGTCGAGGCCATGGCGCAGGACAAGAAGGTGAAGGACGGGGCGCTGACCTTCATCCTCGCCCGCGGCATCGGCCAAAGCTTCATCGCGCGCGGCGTCGCGGCGCCGCAGGTGCGCGCCTTCCTGACCGAGGAGATCGCCGGCTAGACGCCGGGCACACGATGGAAGAACCGTTCGAGATCAATCTCTGGCTCGCCGCCGCGATCGTCATCCTGTCGCTCGTGCTCTCGGCCTTCTTCGCCGGCGCCGAGACCGCCTTCACGGCCGCCTCGCGGGCGCGCATGCTGGCGCTCGAGAACGCCGGCGACGTGCGCGCCGCGATCGTCAACCGGCTGCTCGGCCAGCGCGAGCGCTTCATCGGCGCAATGCTGATCGGCTACAACGTCGTCGCCATCGGCGCCTCGTCGTTCACGACGAGCGTCCTCATCGGCCTGTTCGGGCGCGAGGGCGTCATCTACGCGACGATCGCGATGTCGCTCCTCGTCATCGTCTTCGCGGAGCTGATGCCGAAGACCGTGGCGATCAACTCCCCGGACCGCATGTCGCTCTTGATCGCAAAGCCCGTGCATTGGGCGGTGTCGCTGTTCGGGCCGGTGACGCTCGCGGCCGAGAAGCTCGTGCGCATCATGCTGCGCCCGTTCGGCATCCATCTCGACGCGCACCAGTCGGTGCTCTCCGCGACCGACGAGATCCGCGGCCAGGTCGACCTCCTGCACAAGGAAGGGGCGGTCGCCCGCGCCGAGCGCGACATGCTCGGCGGCCTCCTCGACCTACGCGACCTCACCGTCGCCGACGTGATGGTCCACCGCACCAAGATGCGCACCATCAACGCCGACCTGTCCTCAGAGGAGATCGTGCGCGAGGTGCTGTCCTCGCCCTACACCCGCCTGCCGCTGTGGCGCGACACGCAGGAGAACATCATCGGCGTGCTGCACGCCAAGGACCTGCTGCGGGCGCTCGACGCCGTCGGCGGCGACGCCAACAAGCTCAGGATCGAGGCGATCGCGCTCGAGACCTGGTTCGTGCCCGACACGACCTCGCTGCGCGACCAGCTCAAGGCCTTCCTGTCGAAGAAGACCCATTTCGCGCTCGTCGTCGACGAGTACGGCGAGGTCCAGGGGCTCGTCACCCTCGAGGACATCCTCGAGGAGATCGTCGGCGACATCAAGGACGAGCACGACGTCACGATCCAGGGCGTGCGCCCGCAGGCCGACGGCTCGGTCAACGTCGACGGCTCGGTGCCGGTGCGCGACCTCAACCGCGCCATGGACTGGGACCTCCCCGACGACGAGGCGACGACGATCGCCGGGCTCGTCATCCACGAGGCCCGCGCGATTCCCGACGCCGGCCAGGCCTTCACCTTCCACGGCTTCCGCTTCCAGGTGCTGAGGAAGAGCCGCAACCGCATCACCGCGCTCAAGGTGACGCCGCTGACGGCAAGGACGAGGAAGGCGGCGGAGTAATGGCCGTGCCGGAGCTAGCTCGCGGGGAGCTCTAGCCAGAAGCGAACGCGTTTAACGCGGCGCCGAACTTGTTGGCTTCGGGATAGTGCGGGCAAACGCCTCGTGATGTTCCATCACGGCGCGGGTTAGTTCCGCCTGCGCGATGGCCCGATGCGCAGCCGCCACGGCGGTTTCGGCGATAAAGTCGTTCATGGATTGGCCCCTGATCTCGGCCGCGCGCGCCACGAGCGCAAAGGTTTCAGGCGTGACCCGGGGTCGGAAGCGGACGGTGCGAGGGCGTGTGCTCATCGTTCGATCCTACAATGCGACGGCGGCACCGGAAGCTGATCTCCATACGTCCGTTTCACGTACGTAAGCGACAACGTTCTATCCTGAAAGAGATACTCGGGTCGCGCTGCGCGCCCGAGGATGACCTAGGGGCATGCGCGCCTCACGCCATCACCACATCCGCGGCCTTCGCCTCCTGCCGCTCGCGGGCTTCGCCGGCCATGAACTGCGCCTTCGCCAGCTCGGCGAAGCGGCCGCCCTTGGCGACGAGCTCGTCGAAGGTGCCGGTCTCGATGATGCGGCCCTGGTCGAAGACGAGGATACGGTCGGCGTTGCGGATGGTCGCCAGCCGGTGCGCGATGACGAAGGTGGTGCGGCCCTTCATGACCTCCTCGAGCGCGAGCTGGAGCTTGCGCTCGGTCGCGGCGTCGAGCGCGCTCGTCGCCTCGTCGAGGATCAGCACCGGCGGGTTCTTGAGCAGCGCCCGGGCGATCGAGAGGCGCTGGCGCTCGCCGCCGGAGAGCGAGCGGCCGCGCTCGCCGATCGAGGTATCGAGGCCCTCGGCCTGGCGGTTGATGAATTCGAGCGCCTGGGCGCGCTCGAGCGCCTGGATCATCTCCTCGTCGGAGGCCTCCGGCCGCCCGACCTGGAGGTTCTCGCGGATCGAGCGCGCGAACAGCATCGGCTCCTGGAACACGACGCCGATGTTGCGGCGGAGCGAGGCGAGGCAGATGTCGCGGATGTCGTCGCCGTCGATGCGGATCGCGCCGGATTGCGGGTCGAAGGCGCGGTGCAGCAGCCCGAGCGTCGTCGACTTGCCGGAGCCGGTGGCGCCGACGAGCGCGACGGTCTCGCCCGGCCGGACCGAGAACGAGACGTCCTGCACGGCCGGCCGCTTGCCGTCATAAGAGAAGCTCACGTCGGCAAAGGCGACGGCGCCGGCGAAGCGCTCGATGTTCTTCGCATGCGGCCGGTCGTGCACCGCCGGCGCGGTGTCGAGGATCTCGAAGAACTCGCGCATCTTCGGCGCCTGCAGGAAGAGCTGGTTGACGAACTGCACCGCCTGCTCGAGGCGGCCGATCAGCATCGTCGCCATCGACATGAACATCACGATCTCGCCGACCGTCGCGAGCCCGTTGAGATGAAGCCAGGTGCCGACGAGGAAAATCGAGGTGACGGTGACGGTCGCCGAGGCACGCGTCGCGACCGAGGCCAGCGCCCACCAGGTGAGCACCGGGTTCTGCGCCTGGAGCAGCTGATGGATGATGCCCTTCAGCGCCGTCGCCTCGGCCTTGGTGCGGGTGAAGGACTGGATCACCGGCACGTTGCCGAGCGCGTCGGAGGCCTGCTCGGCGAGGCTCGAATGGAAGCTCTCGACGGTGCCCTGCAGGGTCTCGGTCTTGCGCATGACGATCGCGGTCAGGATCGCGAACACGAACACGAGGAGCACGAGGAGGAGGCCGAGGCGCCAGTTCAGGAACACGGTGAGCGGCAGGAGGACGAGGAGCGCGATGAGCGCCGCGAGGTGGTCGCGAAAGAAGCCGAGCCAGAGCCAGGCCATCCCGTTCGAGCCTTCGAGCATGACCTTGAGGACGCGCCCCGAATGCGTCGCGGTGTGGAAGGCGAGCGGCAGCTCGAGCACATGCTCGAAATAGTTCGCCATGGTGGCGAGCCGGCGCCGGTGCGAGAGGCGGTCGGCGTGCAGCGCCACGGTGACGCCTGCCCCGATCGCGAACAGCCCGAACCCGACCCAGGCACCGATCAGCGGCGTCAGCGACCCGAAGGTCACCGGCGTCCCGCCCGCCGCCTGGCCTTGCGTCAGGCGGTCGATGATGCGCCCGAACAGGATCGGCTCGGCAAAGGCCGTGATCGCCAGCGCGACGTTCGCGAGCGCCAGGACGGCGCCGATCCGCAGGTCGGAGCCGAGCTGGCCGAGCACGCGGATGTAGAGGCGGATCAGGCTCATCGCGGCCCCAGGGCGGCCAAGCTCGGCACAATGGCGAGCCCCCGTCGCGACGGCAAGGGGCAGCACCCCTCCATCGGTCCGTTCGGCAGCGCCCGGGCGGCTCGCGTCGGCATCGGGAGTTCAACGAAGAAGGCGCGGTTACGTTCATGGGGGCGGGCTTTGGGGGGCTTTGTTGCAGCGCGGCATCGCGGCTGCCGCCGGCCGGCGGGAGCACAAGGTTAACCCTTCCTTCAGCGCGCCTCCCTTAGGGTCGGGCGATAGGGCGCGTACCCGCGCGGCAGGACGCCGACGTGGGATGCCGGGGGGTTTTTCGTGGATTTCGCCACCGGGGTCGGCTTTCTTGTCGGCATCGCGGTCGTCCTGACCCTGGTCCTCCTCGGCGGCGACCTCCGGATGTTCTACGACGTCCACGCGCTGATCGTGATCGGCGGCGGCGTGCTGGCCGCGACGATGATCCGCTTTCCGTTCTCGGGCATCGCGCACGGGCTCCCGCTCGGGTTCAAGTTCGCGTTCTCGATGCGCAGCTCCCATCCGCGCGAGCTCATCGAGGAGCTGACCCAGATCGCCGAGGTGGTGCGCAAGAACGGCCCGATGGCGCTCGAGAGCGTGCAGGTCGGCGACTCGTTCCTCGCCCAGGGCATCCGCTACGTCGCCGACGGCTACGACAAGGAGTTCATCAAGGACACGATGGAGCGCGACCGCGACATCTTCCTGCATCATCTCGAGGAGGGGCAGAAGGTCTACCGCTCGATGGGCGACTGCGCCCCGGCCTGGGGCATGGTCGGCACGCTCATCGGCATGATCCAGATGTTCGCCAACATGTCGGACCCCTCGAAGCTCGGGCCGCTGATGGCGATCGCGCTTTTGGCCACGCTCTACGGCGCGCTCGTCGGCAACCTGTTCTGCCTGCCGATCGCCGACAAGCTGCACGTCAAGCTCGACGAGGAGAACGTCTCGCGATCGCTGATCATCGACGGCATCCTCCTGATCCGCGGAGTCGAAGAGCCCGTCGCTGGTGAAGGAGATGCTCATCGCCTACCTGCCTGAGCACCATCGGGCGGAATTCGCCGAAGCGGCCTAGCGGGGCGGGCCGGTGCGCAAGAAGCTCAAAGGCGGACATGGCGGCCACGGTTGGTTCGTCACCTTTGCCGACCTCATGGCGCTTCTGATGAGCTTCTTCGTCATGGTCGCGGCCTATTCGACCCAGGACCAGAAGAAGCTGCAGCTCGTCGCCGGCTCGATGCGCGATGCCTTCGGCACCAGCAAGGAGAGCCGCTACGCCGGCATCATCGAGCAGGACGGCATCCCGACCAAGAGCCGGCTGAAGAACGCGCGCCAGGCGCCCCCGGAGGAAGCCGCCGAGTTCACCACGCCGAACAATCTCGATCCGCGCCAGGAGGGCCTGTCGGCGACGGCCTTCGACCGCGGCTTCGGGCTCGCGGCGGCCTCGCTCCGCCAGGCGCTCCAGGACATGCCGGAGATCGCCGAACTGTCGAAGAACATCATCATCGATGAGACCAAGGAGGGCCTGAACGTCTCGCTCGTCGACCAGGACGGGCGCTCGATGCTCCCCGACGGCTCGGTCCAGCCCTATGACCGCACGCGGCGCGTGCTGGCGGCGTTGGCGCCGGTGATGCGGCGGATGCCGAACCGTCTCTCGGTCACGGGCCACACCGCCGCGGCGCGGCCCGGCACGCGGCCGGCCGGCTCCGCCTGGGACCTTTCCGCCGGGCGCGCCATCAGCGTGCGCGAGATCCTCGCCGCGAACGGGCTTCCGGACGACCGCTTCGCGGCCGTGACCGGCAAGGCCGACGTCGAGCCGATGTTTCCGGACAACCCCTATCTCGCCGCCAACCGCCGCGTCACCGTCACCCTCCTCAAGGAAGCCCCGCCGATCCCCTTCGGGACGAAGCCGTAGAGCGGGATGACTTCTCGTCGAGTCGTCATCCCGCTCTACCTCTTTTGTTTGAGCATGATCTTTTCC
This sequence comes from Methylobacterium sp., assembly GCA_021154065.1. Next base: position 991 of record JAJKJG010000145.1, on the reverse strand, counting down.
GAAAACCGGTAGCCACTTTTCGGGATCATGCTTTAGGGTCCTTCGGGTCGACGTTGCCCTTGCAACCGCGCTCGCCCGGGCCTAAATAAGCGCATCGAGATTTGGCCGGACAACGGGGCCGCTTCGCCTTCGGCATTGCCGGGCGCACGCTTCAGACTTCTCTCCAAACATCGACGAACCCGAGCCTCAAGGCCGCTTCGGCGTGTCTTGAGCTCACGTGCACCTAAACCGAAGGACGATCCCATGACCACGGGCACCGTGAAGTTCTACAACGATCAAAAAGGCTTCGGCTTCATCCAGCCGGACGACGGCGGCAAGGACGTCTTCGTCCATGCGACGGCGATCGAGCGCGCCGGCATGCGCGGCCTCGCCGAAGGCCAGAAGGTGGCTTTCGACACCGCCGAGGACCGCCGCTCCGGCAAGATCGCCGTCAACAACATCCAGAGCGCCTAAAGCGCGACGGAGCCGTGGCCTCGCTACGGTCGCGAAGCCGCCCTGACGAGGGGCGGCTTCTTTTTTGCCGGCCGGCGCGTTTGCCGGCGCCTCGCAGACCCGAAGGACGAGATCGACTGAAATGAGCTTCAAGGACCCCGGCTTCGACACGCGCCTTGCCTCCGCCACGGCCGCCAAGAAGGCCGCCCTCGAGCGGTTCCGCGCCAAGCCCGCCGCCGACGACCCCGCCGTCGTCGAGCGTCAGGCCGAGCGGGCCGCGATCCAGGCCGCCCGCCAGGAGCGCGCCGTAGAGCGCGAGGCCGCCCGCGCCAAAGCCGAAGAGGCGGAGCGGATCGCGCGCACGGAGCGCGAAGCCAAGGACGCAGCCGAGGCCGCAGCCCGGCAGGCCCGGGAGGCGGCCGAGGCCGCCGAAGAGGCCGAGCGCGCCGCCGCCCGCGAGGTCGAGCTCAAGGCCGCGCGCGCCGCGCGCTACGCGGCCAGGAAGGCGCGTCGGTGATCGCGTCGGGCGCGACGCGTTCGCGCCACCCCGGCCTGGAGC
>JAJKJG010000144.1 GCA_021154065.1 Methylobacterium sp. | reverse complement strand
GCCGCGCGGAATTCGTCGAGAACTGGGTCGTTCGTTATGAGCGCGTGATCGGTCGCTCTGGGGAGGCCGGGGCAGGGCGGGCGGGAAGCGCGCGGAGAGGCGTCATGGGAGGGCGGGGCGGCGGAGGCAAGAGCCGCCGTTCAACGCCCCGGAGGACGATCGTTTACCCTGTCACCCGATCCGCCCGGCTGATCACGCGTTTGGCGCGCAGCTCGGAGATGATCGCGTTCAGGTGCTTCAAGTCCCACACCGCGAGGTCGATCGTCATGTCGGTGAAGTCCTGGGTGCGGCGCTTCATCGCGATGTTGTCGATATTGCCATCGTGGTCGGCGATGACCTGAGTGATCTGCGCGAGCGTGCCCGGCTCGTTGATCGTTTGCAAGGCGAGACGCGCCGGGAAGCGCTGCGGCGCACGGCCGTCGATGTCCCAACGCACGTCGAGCCAACGGTTGGGTTCGTTGTCGAACGCCGCCAGCGCCATCGACTGGATCGGATAGATCGTGACGCCGTCACCCGGCGTCAGGATGCCGATGATGCGGTCGCCCGGCACGGCGCCGCCCTCAGGCGCAAAGCGCACCGGAAGATCGGCGTCGATGCCGCGGATCGGAATGGCGCCGGGCGCATCGCCGCCGTTGGGAAGCTTGCCCTTGGCGGAGGCGTCCTGGGTGAGACGAATCCAGCCGCCGCTCCTTGCGTCCCCGCCGGCGAGGCGGCGCTCGTCCGTGTAGTCCGGGTAAACGGCTCGCACGGCATCGCCGGAGAACATCTCGCCCCGTCCGACCGCGGCCAGAACGTCCTCGACCGAGCCGCGGGCCAGGCGCGGCAGCGCCCCCTTCAGCTTTTCGTCCGAGAGCGTCTTGCCCGCCCGCTCGAAGGCCCGCTCCAGGATCTGACGGCCGAGCCCGGCGTATTGGCGGCGCACGGCGGTACGCGTGGCGCGGCGGATGGCGGCGCGGGCCTTGCCGGTGACGACGAGGGACTCCCAGGCGGCGGGCGGCGTCTGCCCCTCGGCGCGGACGATCTCGACCTCATCGCCGTTCTGCAACTCCGTCAGAAGGGGCGCCATGCGGCCGTTGATCTTGGCGCCGACCGCGGTGTTGCCGACATCGGTGTGGACCGCGTAGGCGAAGTCGATCGGGGTGGCGCCGCGGGGCAGGGCGATGAGACGGCCCTTTGGGGTGAAGCAGAACACCTGGTCGTGGAAGAGTTCGAGCTTCGTGTGCTCCAGGAACTCTTCCGGGTTGTCGCCCTCGGCCAGGAGATCGACCGTGCGGCGCAGCCACTGATAGGCGCGGCTCTCACCGGTGCGGCGTGAGGCGGCGGCCGCGCCGTCCTTATACAGCGCATGCGCCGCAATGCCGAATTCCGCCACCTCGTCCATCTCGGCGGTGCGGATCTGGAGTTCGACGCGTTGGCTGCTCGGGCCGATCACGGTGGTGTGGATCGAGCGATAATCGTTCTGCTTCGGCGTCGAGATGTAGTCCTTATAGCGCCCCGGCACCATCGGCCAAGTGATGTGGACGACGCCGAGCGCCCGGTAGCAGTCGTCGACCGTGGCCACGATCACGCGAAAACCGATAATGTCGGATAACTGCTCGAAGGAGACCGACTTGCGCTCCATCTTGTGCCAGATGGAGTAAGGCCGCTTCCGGCGCCCCGTAACGCGCGCCCGAACGCCTTTCGCCTCAAGTTTGCCGGCGAGGTCCCGCTCGATCTCCTCGACGAGTTGCTCGTTGCGCGCCGACAGATCGGCGAGGCGCCGGCTGATGGTCTCGTAGGCTTCGGGCCGGAGATGCCGGAAGGCGAGATCCTCAAGTTCCTCGCGCATCTCCTGGATGCCCATGCGCCCGGCCAGCGGGGCGTAAATCTCAAGGGTCTCCTCGGCGGTGCGCTTGCGCTTGTCCGGCGGCATGAAGTGAAGCGTGCGCATGTTGTGCAGCCGGTCGGCGAGCTTGACCAGCAACACGCGCACGTCCGCCGCGATGGCGAGGAGCAGCTTGCGGAAGTTCTCGCCCTGGGCGGCGCGCTTGGACACGAGGTCGAGGCGCTTGAGCTTGGTCAGGCCGTCGACAAGCGTGCCGATCTCGGGACCGAAGATCTTGTTGATCTCCTCCAGCGTCGTCGCGGTGTCTTCGACAGTGTCGTGCAGGACGGCGGCGGCGATGGTGGCGTCGTCGAGCTTGAGGTCGGTCAGGATCGCGGCGACTTCGAGGGGATGGCCGAAGTAAAGATCGCCCGAGGCGCGCGTCTGCGAGCCGTGCGCCATCATGGCGTAGACATAGGCCCGATCAAGAAGCGCCTCGTCGGCCGCGGGATTGTAACGCCTCACCCGTTCGACCAACTCGTATTGGCGCATCATGCGCGGCCGCTCTCCTCTGATGTCCGTGTTCGTCATGCGATGCGAAAAGGTATTGGCGCGGCGGCCTGGATCGCAAGGTCTATCCGCAGTCCGGCCGCTGGCGCGGCAATAAAAAAGCCCGGTTGGGGACCGGGCTTTTCGGCGGGACCATTCGCGGCCCCGCCCGTCTTCGTCGTCGCTCTCGGCCGTGGGGGACGCGATCGTCGAGGCCGCAAAGGGGACGGAATCGCTCGCGAGCCGCTATTCTTCCTCGTCGCTCTCGGCCGGGGGGACGAGATCGTCGAGGCCGCGCAGCAGGTCTTCCTCGCTCATCCGGTCGAACTGGATATCCGTGTCATCGCCGCCGCCGCTGACGGGCGCCGGCGCTGCGGCCGTGCCGGACAAGAGCGGCACGGTCTCGGCCTCCGGCTCGTCGACCTCGACATATTTCTGCAAGGAGTGGATGAGTTGCTCGCGCAGATCGTCCGGCTGGATCGTCTCTTCGGCGATTTCACGCAAAGCCACGACCGGATTCTTGTCGCGGTCGCGCTCGATGGTGAGCGGAGCGCCCGCCGAGACAAGCCGCGAGCGGTGGGCGGCGAGCAGGACGAGTTCGAAGCGGTTCTCGACCTTGTCGATGCAGTCTTCGACGGTCACACGAGCCATGGGCGGCTCCTTCGGGTTTGCGAATGCGGGAAGGCGCGCTCCTTACACCGAATGCGTTGGCGGAACAAGAGCTTCGGTCCGGGCGCGCTTGATCTCCCGGCCCTGAGCGTGCAAGGTCCGCGCGTTTTCGTCGCGACGGGATCGGCATGACGCGGGCGTTCATCTTTCCGGGGCAGGGCAGCCAGGCCGTCGGCATGGGCAAAGCGCTCGCCGAGAATTTTCCGCAGGCGCGGGCGGTGTTCGAGGAAGTGGACGACGCCCTGTCGCAGAAGCTGTCGCGCGTGATGTGGGAGGGCCCGGCCGACGAACTGACGCTGACGGCTAACGCGCAGCCGGCCCTGATGGCGGTCAGCCTCGCCGCCGTGCGCGTGCTGGAGGCCGAGGCGGGGCTCGATCTGCATCGCGACGCAGCGTTCGTGGCCGGTCATTCGCTGGGCGAATATTCGGCCCTCGCCGCCGCCGGCAGCCTGAAGCTCGCCGACACGGCGCGGCTCCTGCGCATCCGCGGCGACGCCATGCAGAGCGCCGTACCGGTCGGGCAGGGCGCGATGGCGGCGCTCCTCGGACTCGATGCGGAGGCCGCGGGCGAGATGGCGCGCGAGGCTGCGCACGGCGAGGTCTGCAACGTCGCCAACGACAACGGGGCGGGGCAGGTCGTCGTCTCCGGCCACAAGACGGCCGTCGAACGCGCCGTTTCCATCGCGCAGGCGCGGGGCGCCAAGCGGGCCGTGATGCTTGCCGTGTCCGCGCCTTTCCATTGCGCCCTCATGGCCCCGGCTGCCGACGCCATGCGTGAAGCTTTGGGCCAAGTCGGCGTCGCCGCGCCGGTCGCGCCCGTGGTCGCCAACGTCGAGGCGCTCCCCGTCACGGAGCCCGACGCGATCCGGGACGCGCTCGTGCGGCAAGTGACCGGCACAGTGCGCTGGCGCGAGAGCGTCGCCTTCATGGCGAGCGAGGGCGTGGACGCTTTTTATGAGCTTGGAGCCGGCAAGGTTCTGACCGGGCTCGTGAAGCGCATCGCCGCCGGCGCCTCCGGGACGGCGATCGGCGCCCCCGAGGACGTGAAAGCGTTCGGCCGCTGAACACCCAAGATATCGAAACAGCCTGAGGACACGCCATGTTCGCTCTGCACGGCCGCAAGGCGCTCATCACGGGCGCGACTGGAGGCATCGGCGGCGCCATCGCGCGCGCGCTCCACGGTCAAGGCGCGACGGTGGCGCTCTCGGGCACGCGCCGCGGCGCGCTCGACGCCCTGGCGAGCGATCTCGGCGAGCGCGTTCACATGATCGAAGCGAACCTGTCCGACAAGGATTCCATCGAAGCCCTGGTCCCGGCGGCGGAGGCCGTGATGGGCGGCCTCGACATCCTCGTCAACAACGCCGGCATCACGCGCGACAACATTTTCCTGCGCATGAAGGACGAGGAGTGGGAGGCGGTTCTGGCCGTCAATCTGACGGCGGCGTTCCGCCTGTCGCGCGCGGCCGTGAAGGGCATGATGCGCCGCCGCCACGGCCGCATCGTCAACATCGGCTCGGTCGTGGGCTCGACCGGCAATCCCGGCCAAGGCAATTACGCCGCCGCGAAGGCCGGCCTGATCGGGCTCTCGAAGGCGCTGGCCGCGGAGGTCGCAAGCCGCAACATCACCGTCAACGTCGTGTCGCCGGGCTTCATCGAGTCCCCGATGACCGACGCCTTGAATGAGAAGCAGCGCGAGGCGATCCTCACGACGGTGCCGATGGGACGGCTCGGCAAGGGCGCGGAGATCGGCGCGGCCGTCGTCTACCTCGTCTCCGACGAGGCGGCTTACGTGACAGGTCAGACGCTTCACGTCAACGGCGGGATGGCCATGTTCTGAGATGCTTGGGGCGAATGTTTGATGTGGCGCATAAAGGGGGCGCGGCACTCGCCAGACACGAAGGGGTGTGTTAAGCACCACTCGGTGGGGCTCGGGGGCTTGACCGGCGCGGCAAATGCGGCTTTGCACGAGTGCGAGGCCGTGGTCCTGAGCGCACAGGCGGGCGGCCCTTTCCAACCCTTCTCAAGCCGCAATCGTTCGGCGGACTTTTTCGAGGCAAACGAGGGCAGACGACATGAGTGACATCGCTGATCGCGTGAAGAAGATCGTTGTCGAGCACCTGGGCGTCGAGCCCGAGAAAGTGACCGAGAACGCCAACTTCATCGACGACCTCGGCGCCGACAGCCTCGATACCGTCGAGCTGGTGATGGCTTTCGAGGAGGAGTTCAACGTCGAGATTCCGGACGACGCCGCCGAGACGATCGTGACGGTCGGCGACGCGATCAAGTTCCTCGAAAAGAACGCGGCTTGACCCATCGCCGGAGCGAAGCCGGGCGCGCTCGGCGGACTCTCCGATCTTTTTGGAATGGACAAGCGCGATGCGTCGGGTTGTCGTCACGGGTCTCGGCATGGTGACCCCGCTCGGGTGCGGGGTCGAGGTGAATTGGAGCAAGCTCCTCGAAGGCCGCAGCGGCGCGTCGAAGGTCGAAGCCTTCGACGTCTCGGATCTCGCGTGCAAGATCGCCTGCCAAATCCCGCGCGAAGGCGAGGGCGCCTACAATCCTGACGACTGGATGGAGCCGAAAGAACAGCGCAAGGTCGATCCCTTCATCGTTTATGGGATGTGCGCAGCGCGTCAGGCGCTTGACGACGCGGGTTGGAAGCCGAGCACGCACGAGGAGCAGACCCGCTCGGGCGTGCTGATCGGGTCCGGAATCGGCGGGATCGGCGGCATCTACGATGCGTCGATCACCTTGTTCGAGAAGGGGCCGCGGCGTGTGTCGCCCTTCTTCATTCCAGGCCGCCTCATCAATCTCGCCTCCGGCTACGTCTCGATCGAGTTCGGCCTGAAAGGTCCGAACCACGCCGTCGTGACCGCCTGCTCCACGGGCGCTCACGCCATCGGCGACGCCGCCCGGCTGATCGCGTTCGGGGACGCCGAGGTGATGGTCGCGGGCGGGGCCGAGTCGCCGATCAACCGGCTCTCTCT
>JAJKJG010000143.1 GCA_021154065.1 Methylobacterium sp. | reverse complement strand
GCGATGGCATCGTCGTAGTGCCGCTGCAGGCAATAGGCCCGGCCGAGCACGCAGTGGCAGAGCGAATCGCGCTCGTCGAGGGCAACCGACGTGCGGGCCGAGGCCATGGCGGCCTCGATCAGCGCCGGGCGCTCCTTCGGGTCGCCATAGAAGGCGTTCTGGAGGTGGACGTAGGACAGGGCCGCGTGGGCTCGCGCGAGCCCGGGCTCAAGCTCGATCGCGCGGCGGAACAGCGCCTCGGCCTCGGCGAAGCCCGGCGTCGTGAATCCCCACAAGTGGTAGAAGCCGCGCTGGTAGCAATCCCAAGCGTCGAGGCTCTCCGGCGCCTTGCGATGTGCGATCTCCTGCTCGTGGCTCGCGAGCTCGGGCTCGATCACCGCCGCGATCTGCTTCGCCATTGCATCCTGGATGTCGAAGATGTCGGCGAGGTGGAGGTCGTAGACCTCGGACCAGAGCTGGGTCCCGGTGTCGGCGGAGACGAGCCCGGCCGTGATGCGCACGCGCTCGCCGTGCCTCCTGACGCTGCCCTCGACGAGGTAGCGCACGCCGAGCGCCGCCCCAAGCGCCCGGGCGTCGACCTCGCTCCCGCGACCGGGCGCCGTGGTGTGGCGGGTCATCACCGTGAGCCAGCGGTTGCGGCCGAGGAGCCGGACCACGTCCTCGGTGAGGCCATAGGCGAAGTACTCGTGCTCCGAATCCTGGCTGAGGTTCTGGAAGGGCACCACCGCGATCGACGGCTTACCGTGCTCCTGGTCCGGCGTGGGGGCGAGAGCCGGGATCGCAGCGGCGGGCGCCTCGGCGTGCGGGCGCGCCCCATCGCCGCCGCCTGGAGGCGCCGCATCGTCGGAGCGCTCCGTCGCGTCGGCGACGAAGCGAAATCCGCGTTTGTGGAAGGTGCGGATGAAGATCTGATCGTTGCCGCTGTCGCCGATCGCCTTGCGGGCGGCGTTGATGCGGCTCGACAGGGCGGCTTCCGAGACGATGCGCCCGTCCCAGATCGTGTCGAGGATCTCGTCCTTCGAGACGATGCGGTCGCGGTTGCGGATCAGGAACGTCAGAAGGTCGAAGACCTGCGGCTCGACGTGCACGACCTCGCCCTCCCGCCGCAGCTCCTGGCGGCGCGGGTCGAGCTCGTGTCCGGCGAACACCAGCGTCACTGCGGGCTTCCCTCAACGATCGGGGCGGTCCTGGCGAGCGCGCCCCGCGCTCACCGGCCGGTTTAGCGCAGGACGGCTCGGGCGTGAACCGGGGAAGATGGCTTCGCAAGCACCGTGCCGGCTGCGGAATCCATGAAATCTCCAGAGAGCCCGAAGGTGTTCGCAAAGCCCGGCGGGACGAGCGGCTGTAGCTCTCCAGTCTGTGAACCGCGTCACGGAGCCAGAGCACCGCGGCGCCCATACAGGCCAAGCGTCTTAACTCGGAGACCGATCTGCAAGGCCTGCGTCGCGCCGGCCCATCCCCTCACCGCCTGACGGCGGGTCCGACCTCAACCCCGAGCCAAGAAGGACCGTTCCCAATGTTTCGATTCGTCTTCCTCGTGTTCGGAAGCGGCGCCTACGCCGTCTCCTTCGCCACGATCCTCTACGCCATCGGCTTCGTCGCGAACCTCTGGGTGCCAAAGGGCATCGATTCCGGGGCGCCCTCCCCGCTCGCCGAGGCGCTCCTGAACACGCTGCTTCTCACCGTGTTCGCGCTCCAGCACAGCGTCATGGCGCGGCCGCGCTTCAAGCACTTCTGGACCCGGGTCGTGCCGAAGCCGATCGAGCGCAGCACCTATGTGCTCTTCGCGAGCCTGTCATTGATCCTGCTGTTCTGGCAGTGGCGTCCGATGCCCATGCCGCTCTGGACCGTGACCGACCCGACGGGTGCGGCCGTCCTCCAGGCGGCGTCCTTCGCCGGTTGGACTCTCGTCCTGGTCTCGACTTTCCTGATCAGTCACTTCGAGCTCTTCGGGGTGAAGCAGGTCGTGATGCATTGGCTCGGGCGGGCGGTGCCGGAGACGGCGTTCCGCACGCCGCTCCTCTACAACCTCGTGCGGCACCCGATCTACCTCGGCTTCATCATCGCCTTCTGGGCGACGCCCGACGATGACCGCGGGCCACCTCCTCTTCGCTGCGCTGACCACCGCCTACATTGTGATCGGCATCCAGCTCGAGGAGCGCGACCTCGTCAGGTTCTTTGGCAAGACCTACCTCGATTACCGCGAGCGCGTCGCGATGCTCGTCCCCGGCCTGCGCTGGAAGCGGAGCCCGGAAGCGGCCTCGACGCCGGCCACACCGGCGCCGCAAGCTTGATCGCTGCGTAACGATCTCTCCCCGCACGCGGGGAGAGATCGACTTCGGCTCACGCGAGACGCATGAGACGCCCGAAGCCCGGCAGCGGCGCCGCGTAGCCCGCCAGCCGGAGACTGTGCCAAGCGAGCGCATGATTTGACGAGGTGACCGGCTTTCCGAGCTTTGCTTCCAGCGCCTCGATCCGCTCCGCGGCGCGCAAGCTGGTGCAGGACACGAACACGGCGTCGACCGAGGGGTGCCGGCCGAGCTCGAGCACGGCGTCCTCGACCGACCGGGCGTCGATCCGTGCGACCTCGTTGTCGTTCTCGTGGTTGAACGAGCCCATCACCGGCACCTCGATGCCGCGGTCGACGATGTAGTCGCGCATCATGGTGTTGATGCGGGCGATGTAAGGCGTGAGCAGCGCCATACGCCGTGAACCGAGCGCCTGCATGGCGGCGACCGCCGCCGCGATCGGGTTCGTGCACGGAATGCCCGGCCGTTCCTCGTGGACTCTCGCCGCGATCTTCTCGTCGCCGATAACCATGGCGCCCGAGGTGCAGGCGAAAGCCATGACGTCGATCCGCTCGCCTGGCCGGATCAGCTTCGTCGCATAGGCAATGTCGCGCTCCATCTCGGCCAGGGTCTCCGGCGTGATCGAGGCCGAGTTCCAGAGCCGGCTCTCGTAGAAGGCGACCCCCTCGATCCCGGTCAGCATCGCGCGCCACTCATGCTCGATCGTGTGGTCCGTCGCGAGCACGATCAGTCCGAGCGAGGCCTTGCGGGCGATGCCGTCGTCGAGCGTGAACGGGATGTTGCGGCGGTCGACCAGAAGGTCGGTTTCGATCTCGGCCAGCATGTCGCGTCGTCCTCAAGCGTGCCCGTAAACCATACCCGCGGTATCGATCTCAGGCTTGCGGCCGGCCATCAGGTCGGCCGTGATCCGCGCCGAGCCTGTAGCCATGGTCCAACCCATGTGGCCCTGACCGGTATTGATCCAGAGATTCCTGTAATGCCCTCGACCGAAGATCGGCGTCCCCTCCGGCGTCATCGGCCTGAGGCAGGCCCAGTATGAGGGCGACCCGTAGTCGGCCGCGTGCGGGAAGAGCTCCTGGGCCGCGCGGAGCATGCCGGTGAAATCCGAAGGCTTGTGCGCGGTATCATAGCCCGAGAACTCCGCCGTCGCCGTCAGGCGAAAACGAGCTCCCATCTTGCACCAGGCGACGAGGTTGTTCTCGTCGACGCCGCCGATCTCGGGAGCGCCATTGAACCCGTCAATGGGCAATGTGACCGAGTATCCCTTGATGGGATAGACCGGGAGCTTCAGGCCGAGCTTGCGCGCGACGATCGAAGAATAGCTACCGAGCGCCAGGACCACCTGATCGGCCGCGATCGTCCCCTTGTCGGTCATCACGCCGGCGACGCGGTCCCTCGAGGTTTCGAAGCCGGTGATCGTCGTTGAGAATCGGAACTCGGCGCCGCGCTGCCTCAGCCGTTCCGCGAGACCAAGGGTGAACTTGTTCGAGTCGCCCTGCTCGTCATCCGGGCAATACAGCCCGCCGGCCACAGGGGACCGGCTCGCCGCGGCCGGCTCGACGGTTGCGACGCCGGCGCCGTCAAGGATTTCCATGCGTTGGCCGGCCTCGCGCAGGATAGCCATGTTTGTGATGCCGCGCGCGAGCGATGCCGCGTCGCGATACACGTAGAGCAGACCTTTGCGTACGCCGTCGTACTCGACCCCTGTCTCGGCCACCAGCTCCTGGAGCTGATGTTGGGAGTAGACGCAAAGCTTCAGCTTGCGAAGCGTGTTCCGCCGCGCCCGCTCCGACGTGCAGTTCCGGAGAAACCTGAGGCACCACGTCCACAGGCGCGGATCGGCGCTGAGCTTCAGGCGAAGCGCCTGGTCGTCGCGGAAAAGCGATTTCAGCAGGATCTTCGGCGCGCGGGGCGACGACCAGGTGAGCGCGTGCCCTGGCGCGACGAGGCCGGCATTGGCGAAACTCGTCTCGTTCGCGGCGACCGGCTGCCGGTCGACGACGCAGACCTCGTGGCCCTCCTTGACGAGCTGCCACGCCGTGGTCACGCCCATCACGCCGCTTCCGAGAATGACGGTCTTCATGCGCCACGCCTCTTGACGCCGATCATGATGAATAGGGCGCCGGATCACAAGTCCGAGCGACGAATCACGCCTTTGCGTCGAACTGAGGTTGCCAGCGGAGGAGATAGCTCTGGACGCGTCGCACGATTGCGGCGAGCACGATGCCGACGATCATCATGGCGAAAATTGCGACCATCATCTCGGAGGCATTGGCGCGTGCCTCGGCCTCGATGATGAGCTTGCCGAGACCGCGCTCGGCGCCGATGAACTCGCCGACGATGACGCCGATCAGCGCGAAGGACACGGCCGGCGTCAGCGAGGCAAAAACCCAAGCGAGCGCCGACGGGATCACCACGGTGCGCAACAGCGTCATCTCGGAGGCGCCGAGCAGGCGCGCGGCAGCGATCTGGTCACGGTCGACCGCTCGCGTGCCCTCGAAGGTGTTGAAGAACACGACGAAGAACACGACGATCCAGGCCGTCACGATCTTCGACATGTCGCCCAGCCCGAACATCAGGATGATAAGCGGCACGAGCGCGATGCGCGGGACCGAATTCATCGCGACGACGAAGGGCTGAAAGATCCGCGACAGCTTGTCGGAGCGGCCGAGCACCAGCCCGGCGATCACCCCGGACACGCTCCCGGACAAGAACCCCCACCACATATTCACGATCGTGACCCGCAGCGCCATCCAGAGATTGTTCTCGTTCTTGGCGAGGCAGGCAGCAAAGCCCGCGCGGTCGGACAGGCACGAGAGCTTCAGGAAGCTTGCCCAGATCAGCGACGGCTTCGAGATGAAATAGGGATCGAGGATCGACGGCACGAACGGCTTGAACCCAGGCAAGGCGCGCAGGTCGTAGCCCCACTGCCAGACCGCAAGCACGCCGGCGAGGATCGCCGCTTGCCAGAACAGGACCGTGCCGCGCGTCGACCGCATGATCACTCGGCCTTCGTGCGGCGGAACTCCTCGCCGAGGGAGTGCCAGATGTGGGAATAGAGCCGCCCGAACTCGGCCGTCTCCCGCAACGCGACGGCGTCGCGCGGGCGCGGGAAAGGCACCTCGAAATCATCCTTTAGTCGCCCCGGCCGGGCGGAGAGAAGGATGATCCGGCTCGCCAGCGTCAGAGCCTCGCCGAGGTCATGGGTGACGAACAGCACGGTTTGCCGCTCGCGCTCCCAGATCTCGAGCAGCGTCCGATGCATCTCGAGCTTCGTGTGCGTATCGAGCGCCCCGAAGGGCTCGTCCATCAGCAGAATCTCAGGTTCCATGATCAGCGTACGCATGAGCGCCACGCGCTGCCGCATACCGCCCGAGAGCATCCGCGGAAACCTGCCGTCGAAGCCCGCGAGCCCGGCGACCTCGATCGCGCGCCGGACCTTCGCCCGGCGCTCGTCGCGAGGCACGCCGGCGATCTCGAGTCCGTAGCCGATATTCGCCTCGACGGTACGCCATGGAAACACGGTGTCGCGCTGGAAGACGTAACCGACGCGCCGGTTCACGGCGCCTTCCACGACCCGCTCTCCATCGATGGCGATCTCGCCACCGGAGCGCGGAATGAGGCCGGCGACCATGTTGAGGATGGTGCTCTTGCCGCAGCCCGATGGTCCGAGGAGGGCGACGAATTCTCCCTGCCGCACGTCGAACGAGATGTTCTCGACCGCGACGACGCTGCTCTTGCCGCCGTAGACCTTGTCGAGGTCACGGACCGCAATCCGCACGGGTCGGCAATCTGGGCTCCTGGCGGGACGCCGAGCGGCTTCGCTCACGGCGACGCCGTCATCCGAAGCGGGCCTGGGCCGCGTCGAGGAAGCTCATGTCGACGATGTCCTCGAAGCGCGCTTCCGGAATGTCCGTTCCGGCCCGGTACCAAACCTTGCCGCCGCGCTCGAACGACGCCTTGTCGATCCGCCCGGTATACTCCCAGGTGGCCTTGTCGAAACCGATCTCCGCCTTCAGCGCGGTCGGGTCCTGGCCGGGGAAGTACTTCTCCGCGACGAGGGCGTGGACTTCGTCGACCGGGGTCTTTTTCACCCAGAGCATGGCCTGGTAGAGGCCGTTCACGAAGGACTGCACGAGGCTCCGATCTTGCTCGATCGTGTCCTCGAGCGTGTAGATCACGAGCACCGGCACGGTGCCGCCGTAGGCGCCGGTAAAGACGCCCGGCTTCGACGTGTCGAAGATGGCCTTGCCGAAGCCCTTGCTCTCGGCCTCGATGACCCACCCGGGCACCGCCATGATCGCATCGAACTGCTTGGTCTCGAGCGCCGGCGACATCGTGTTGAGGCCGCCGCCTGCGACCCAGGTGACGGTGTTCCCAAGGCCCTTCGACTCG
>JAJKJG010000142.1 GCA_021154065.1 Methylobacterium sp. | reverse complement strand
GCCGAGCACGATCGTCGGCAGGATCAAATGCGAGAGCGCCGACGCGAAGGCGCCCTTGTCGTCGGACAAAAGGCTGTCGATGAGGAGGAACCCGGTGACCGGCTCGACATAGTACTGCACCGAGATGCGGCCCGAGACCGGCGTCCAGCCGAGCTGGACCGAGAACAGCAGGATGAGGAGGAGCCCCCACCAGAAGATCGGCATGGAATAGCCGGTCAGCGAGACGCCCATGACGCCGTGGTCGAAGATCGAGTTGCGGCGTACCGCCGCCAAGATGCCGGCTGGGAGGCCGAGGATGAGGGCGAAGAGGATCGCGCAGATCGCGAGCTCGATCGTCGCCGGGAACAGCGCCGCGAACTCGGACAGGACCGACTCGCTCGTGATGATCGATTTGCCGAGGTCGCCGTGCAGGAGCCGCGAGACGTAGATGCCGTATTGCACCAGCACCGGCTGGTCGAAGCCGTAGGCCTTGCGCAGCATCTCGTGCCGGGCCGGGTCCATCCCGCGCTCGCCCGCCATGGTCTCGATCGGGTCGCCGGGAACAAGCCGGATCAGGAAGAACGCGAGCAGCGTGATCCCGATGAAGGTCGGGATGACGAGGCTGACCCGGGTCAGGATGAAGCGGAGCATCGCGAAAGGATTACGCCAACCGGCGCGGCACAACAATCGTGCCGCGGATCGAGCCGCTCGACGAGATCGGCCCAGCCCGGGTCAGCAGGCTCGGTCAGGTCCACGCCGGGCGCGGTCCTGCCCAGTCCCGGGAGCGCGCCGAAGAGAGGATGCGGCTTTGGTTGCCGGCAGAGGTCCGGGCAGCGCAACGCAAACCGCACGGCGATGGCTTGCAACACCAGAGTCGGAATCAAGCCGCGGCGCGTCAGGGCGTTACTGCTCTCAAGGCGGCGTGCAGAGTTGTCCATCGGACGCACGGAAGCTTCGTGTTTCGGCGGCTAAAAAGAAGGGGCCCGACCGGGCCCCCTCCCTAACATTCCCGCAGCCGGGCGCTACTGCTTGATGTCCACACCATAAAACGTGTGCCGCCCGAAAGGCGAGAGCTTGAAGTCCACGACCTCCTTGCGCACCGGCTTCAGCTGCACCGCATGGGCGATCGTGAACCACGGCGCCTGCTCCTTGAAGACGACCTGCGCCTTTTTGTAGAGCTCGGTGCGTTCCTTCTGGTCGCTCGTGACCTTCGCCTTCGTGACGAGGTCGTCGAACGCCTTGTCGCACCACTTCGCGGTGTTGCCGCCGCCGGGCTTCGCGGCGTCGCAGCCGAGGAGCGTGTGCAGGAAGTTGTCCGGATCGCCGTTGTCGCCGGTCCAGCCGAGCATGCCGGTCTGGTGCTCGCCCGCCTGCAGGCGCTTGCGGTATTCGCCCCACTCGAAGCTCTTGATCTCGGCCTTGACGCCGATCTTGGCGAGGTCGGCCTGCATCAGCTCGGCGATCCGCCGGGCGTTCGGGTTGTAGGGGCGCTGCACCGGCATCGCCCAGATGTCGGTCTCCATCCCGTTCGGGAAGCCGGCCTCGGCGAGGAGCTTCTTCGCGCCTTCCGGATCGAACGGGTCGTCCTTGACGTCGTCGTTGTAGGACCACATCGAGGGCGGGATCGGGTTCTTCGCCGCGATGCCGGTCGAGAGGTAGACGGCGTCGATGATCGCCTTCTTGTTGATCGCCATGTTGAAGGCCTTGCGGACGCGCAGATCGTCGAAGGGCTTCTTCTGGGTGTTGTAGGCGAGATAGCCGATGTTGAGGCCCGGCTGCTCGAGCACCTGGACGTTCGGATCCTTGCGGATGGCGTCGAGGTCGGCGGGCGTCGGGTAGGGCATCAGGTGGCATTCGCCCTTCTGGACCTTGGCCCAGCGCACCGACGCATCCGGTGTGATCGAGAAGACGAGATCGTCGATCTTCGCCTTGCCGCCCCAGAACTCGGGGAAGGCCTTGTAGCGGATGACCGCGTCCTTCTGGTATTGCACGAGGTAGAAGGGTCCGGTGCCGATCGGCTCCTGGTCGATCTTCTCAGGCGTGCCGGCCTTCAGCATCGCGTCGGCATATTCCTTCGACTGGATGCCGGCGTACTCCATCGCGAAGTCGGACAGGAACGGCGCCTCGGGCTGGTTCAGCGACATCTTGATCGCGTAGTCGTCGATCTTCTCGACCGACTTCAACAGCTTGGGCATCCCCATGTCGTTGAAATAGGTGTGGTTCTGGCTCGTGACCTTGAAGAAGGGATGATCCTCCTTCCACTGCCGCTCGATCGCGAAGATCACGTCGTCGGCGTTGAAATCGCGGGTCGGCTTGAAGTTGCGGTTGGTGCTGTGCCACTTCACGCCGCGGCGCAGGTGGAAGATGTAGGCCTTGCCGTCGTCGGCGATCTCCCACTTCTCGGCGAGGCCCGGCACCACGTTGGTGGTGCCGCGCTCGAAATCGACGAGCCGGCTGTAGATCTGGCTGTTGGCGTCGAAGGAGGTGCCGGTCGTGTTGATCGCCGGATAGAAGTTCTCCGGGCTGCCTTCCGAGCAGTAGACGAGCGTCTTGGCGGAGGTTCCGGCGGCCGCGACGAGGGCCGGGAGGCACACCGCTGCAAACAAGGCGGAGCGTTTCATGAAAGGCTTCCTTCCGTGGGGCGTTTCTTGATCGCCGGAAGCTAGCGGCCGCCCCGCCGCTGTCAATGCAAAGCCGCGCGGCAAGGCGCTCGGCAAGACGCGCGAGCGCAAGCCGGCGGGACGTTTCCTCGGCGAACCGCAGGCCGCCGCCGCTGCCTCAATGCAGCGGGCGCTGCCTCAATGCACCGTGTGGCGGTAGAAGGTCTCGTTCATCAGGCGCTGATGAAGCTCGGCGAGGCGCTTCACGTGCGGCTCGCGCTCCTGCCGGTGAGCTTCCTCGAGCTGCCCTGCGAGGCGATTCTTGATGCTGTCGGGGCCGGTCCAGAGCTCGAGCCGCTCGCGCTCGCCGTCGTAATGGGCGTCGATGTTGGCGAGGACCGCGAGAGCGTCTTGCAACGCCGGTTCGATGTCGTCGGCGTAGACGGGAGCGGTTTCGGCCAGGCGCTGAGCCTTCTCCAGCTTGAGCATCGATGCCTCCCTCGTGCTTGAGCGGACCGTAGCAAGGACGGAGTGATTCCGGAATGCGGTTGTCTCGCGCTGCAGCATAAAACACCAGTGCAGCATGTTGTTTATGATCAATTGACATTCATCCAGGTGATTATTAGGTTTCCACAGCACGCGGGTCAAGCTTGCGGTCTCGGGCTGAAAGTCAGGCTCGCCGGGTCGGACGCGCGGCAAAGCGGCCAGGATCTTGCCATGTCGACGTCGATCGCGACCTTCGCGCCCCGGGCGCGGTTCAGCCTCCCGGTCCTCGGGGCCAGCACCGGAGCGACGCTGTTTGCCGGCCTCGCGCTCCTCATCGGGGCGGCGGCGATCGGTCAGGCCATCAGCCCGCGCCAGGCGGCGCTCTATCTCCTCGGCGGGGCCCTCGGGCTCGTCCTCTATCACGCGGCGTTCGGCTTCACCTCGGCGTGGCGCGTCTTCATCGCCGACCGGCGCGGCGCCGGCCTGCGCGCCCAGATGGTCATGCTGGCGCTCGCCACGGCCTTGTTCTTCCCGGTGCTCGCCGCAGGATCGCTGTTCGGCCAGCCGGTGCAGGGGATCGTCGCGCCGATCGGCGTCTCGGTCGTGTTCGGCGCCTTCATCTTCGGCCTCGGCATGCAGCTCGGCGGCGGCTGCGCCTCCGGCACGCTCTATACGGTCGGCGGCGGCTCGACGCGGATGCTCCTGACGCTCGCCTTCTTCATCGTCGGCTCGACGCTCGGGGCGGCGCACTTCCATTGGTGGACCGACCTCCCGACCCTACCCAAGACCTCGCTCGTGAAGCTGTGGGGGCCGTGGACGGCGCTCGCCCTCAGTCTCGCCCTGTTCGCCGCGATCGCGGCCGTAACGGTCGTGCTGGAGCGGCGGCGCCACGGGTCGCTCGAAGGCGACAAGCCCGCGCCGCGCTCAGGGTTCGCGCGCTTTGCCCGCGGTCCCTGGCCGCTTGTCGCCGGCGCGGTCGCGCTCGCGATCGGCAACTTCGCGACGCTCGCCCTTTCCGGCCGGCCCTGGGGCATCACCTCGGCCTTCGCGCTCTGGGGCTCGAAGATCGCCCACGGGATCGGCATCGAGGCCTGGGCTTGGCCCTACTGGTCGACGCCGGAGCGCCTCGCCGAGCTCGAGGGCAGCGTCTTCAACGACGTCACCTCGGTCATGGATTTCGGCATCATCGCCGGCGCGCTCCTCGCCGCCGGACTTGCCGGGCGCTTCGCCCCGGCCTGGCGGATTCCGCTGCGCTCGGCGCTTGCGGCGGTGATCGGCGGGCTTCTCCTCGGCTACGGCGCCCGGCTGGCCTATGGCTGCAACATCGGCGCCTATTTCTCCGGCATCGCCTCCGGCAGCGTCCACGGCTGGGTCTGGCTCGTCTTCGCCTTCGGCGGCAACGTGATCGGCACCTATCTGCGCCCGCTCTTCGGCCTCGAGGTCGAGCGCACCCCGAAGCTCACCGGCTGCTGAGCCCCCTCTTCAGCAGCCCCTTCAGGCCGGCGCTCCCCCCGCGCCGGCTTCTTTTTGCCCTTTCACGCCCTCTGAACCTTTCCTCCCTACCTTCCGGGCGGCGCTGAGAGCCGGACGAGGGGTGGCATGAGCCAACAGGTCGGATATTCGGGCGGGCTCGACGAGGGGCGCGTGCCCTGGGTCGACACGGCGAAGGGCCTCTGCATCGTCCTCGTCGTCATGATGCATGCGACACTCGGCGTCGGCGAGGCGATGGGCGGCAAGGGCTTCATGCATTGGGTCGTCGCCTTCGCGCGGCCCTTCCGCATGCCCGACTTCTTCCTCGTCTCGGGCCTGTTCCTGTCGCGCGTCATCGACCGCGACTGGAAGGCTTATGCCGACCGGCGCGTCGTGCATTTCCTCTATTTCTACCTGCTCTGGCTCGTGATCCAGTCGACGCTGAAATACGGCCAGGTCTCCGGCGGCACGCCGACGGGCTTCGTCCATCACCTCGTGCTGTCGCTGATCGAGCCGTTCGGGACGTTGTGGTTCGTCTATCTCCTCGCCGTGTTCTCAGTCGCGACGAAGCTCCTGCGCGGCGTGCCGCCGGTCGTCCTGCTGGCGCTCGCGGCGGCGTTGCAGATCGTTCCGGTGCACACGGGCTGGACGCTGATCGACGAGTTCTGCGCACGGTACGTCTATTTCCTCGCCGGCTATTTCCTCGCCCCGGCGATCTTCCGCCTCGCCGAGGCGGCGGTGGCGCGCCCGGCGCTGAGCCTGGCGGGGCTCGCGGTCTGGGCGCTCGCGAACGGCTTCTTCGCGCTCTCGCCCTCCCCGGTCGACGGCTATCCGACGCTGGCGAGCCTGCCGGTCGTGAGCCTTGCGCTCGGCGCGATCGGCGCCGTCGCGGTCGTGACGATCGCGGCGCTCTTGACGCCGACGAGGGTCGCGACGCCGTTCCGCCATTGCGGCCGGCACTCGATCGCGATCTACCTCGCCTTCTTCCTGCCGATGGCGGCGACCCGGGCGGTGCTGCTGAAGAGCGGCGCGTTCGACGATGTCGGGCTCGTCTCGGCGATCGTGACCGCCGTGGCGGTCGTCGCGCCGCTCATCCTCGAGCGCCTCGTGCGCGAGACCCCGCTCTCCTTCCTTTTCCGGCGCCCGGCCGCCTTCCACATCGCCCCGGCGCGGGCGCCGCGGCTCCAGCCGGCGGAGTGATGGATCAGGCCTGAGCCATCATGCGCGTGTGATGGAACGGTGCCATGGAAATCCTTCCACGGCCCGTGAACGTCCGCGCCGCCGCACGACGTGCCGGTCAGGTGATCGTGATGCCCTTGAAGAACTCGTCGATATGGGTGAGCGTCGCGTTCACCATGCGCCCGCGCTCGGCGAGGCTGCCCGAGAGCGTCGCGTGCTCGGCCGCGAGCTTGCACTCGTCATTCATGCCGGCGAGCACCTCCCGGATCTGACCGTCGCCGCCCCGGTCGAGGGTGATCGCAAGCCGCGCCACGACGTTGGCGAGGATGATCTTGAGGGCGGCGATCTCGGCCTGAGCGTCGTCCATGGCGAAGTCCGGATGCGAAGCGGGCGCGAGCCTTAGCGGAAACGCCGCGCGGCCGGAAGCGCATTGCACGCTCCCGATCGCCACATGACGGGCCCGCCCGCGGTGGCGCCGGCGGCCCCGTTCGGCTATCTCCACCCCATGACCTCCGCGACCATGACCGCCGCGCCGAAGGGCGCGCCCGCGCCTTCCGCCCGCCCGCTGAAAGCCGGCGACCAGATCTTCCTCGTCGACGGCTCCTCCTTCGTCTTCCGCGCCTACTTCCAGTCCATGAACCAGGACCGGAAGTACAATGTGCGCCCGTCCGACGGGCTGCCGACCGGGGCGCTGCGCCTGTTCTGCACCAAGCTCTACCAGTTCATCCGCGAGGGCGCGGTCGGCATCAAGCCGACCCATTTGGCGATCATCTTCGACAAGACCGAGGACACCTTCCGCAAGGCGATCTACGCCGACTACAAGGCGAACCGCACCGATCCGCCGCCGGAGCTCGTGCCGCAGTTCCCGCTCATGCGCGAGGCCGTGAAGGCCTTCGGCCTGATCCCGATCGAGGAGCCGGGCTTCGAGGCCGACGACCTGATCGCGACCTATTCCTGCCGCGCCTCCGAGGCCGGCGCCCAGACCCTGATCGTGTCGGCCGACAAGGATTTGATGCAGCTCGTCCATGACGGCGTGACCTTCTACGACTTCGAATCCGGCATCCCGGGCAAGCCCGGCTACCGGCCCGAGCGGCGGCTCGACCGCGCCGCCGTCATCGAGAAGTTCGGCGTGCCGCCGGAGCAGGTGCCGGACGTGCAGGCGCTCGTCGGCGATCCGACCGACAACGTGCCGGGCGTTCCCGGCGTCGGCCCGAAGGCCGCCGCGGCGCTGATCTCCGAGCTCGGCTCGCTCGAGGCGATCCTCGCCTACAAGGACCGGCCGGAAGAGCTTGATCAGGTGCTGCAGACGCGGCTCGCGGATCTCCAGCGCGAGATCGACGCGCTCGCCGGCCAGCCCGTCAAGATCAACTCCGGCGGCCAGATCGCCGAGGTGCTGGCGCAGAAGTTCGGCATCGAGGACCTGCCCCTCGACAAGAAGGGCCGGCCGACCGCCGATGCCGAGACCCTCGAGCGGCTCGGCTGCGACCATCCGTTCTGCCGCACGCTGGTGCGGGCCCGCAACCTCTCCCGCGCCATCGGCGCGACGACCCGCAAGGTGCTGGAAAACGCCGACCAGGCGCTCGTCTCGAAGCGGCTCGTCACCCTCGACTGCAATTCCCCGCTCGCCGTGCCGGCCGAGGACCTCGCCCTCGACCGCCTCGATCCGAAGCGCCTCGTCGCCTTTCTCAAGGCGCTCGAGCTGAACCAGCTCGTGCGCCGCATCGCCGAGGCCTATGCGGTCGACGTCGCCGAGGTCGAGCCCGATCCGCGCCTGCGCTCCGGCGCCGGCGGGATCACGTGGGACCAGGCGCAGTTCCAGGCGGCCGAGCGCGGCGAGCCGGCGCAGGGCTCCGGCGCGCCGGCCCGCGCCGGCACGAACGGGGCGGGTGCCGGCCCTGCCGCCGCCGCGGGCGAGGCAGGAGCCGTGATGGTGCCGGCTGCGCTTGCCGCCAAGCGCGCGACCGAGGTCGCGAAGATCTCGTTCGACACCCAGGCGTATCGTCGCCTCACCTCGGTCGAGGAGCTCGACGCCTGGGTCGCGCAGTCGCGCAAGACCGGCATCCTCGCCCTCGACACCGAGACCGATTCGCCCGACGCGAACCGGGCCGATCTCGTCGGCCTGTCGCTCGCGCTCGCGCCGGGCGAAGCCTGCTACGTGCCGGTCGGGCATCGCGGCGAGGACAATCTTTTCGGCGGCGGGCTCGCGCCGGGCCAGCTCCCGGCCGGCGACGTGATCGCGCGGCTCAAGCCCGTGCTCGAGGACCGCGCCGTCCTCAAGATCGGCCACGACATCAAGTCCGACTGGGTGGTGCTGAAGCGCCACGGCATCGACGTCGCGCCCCTCGACGACACCCTCCTCATCTCCTACGTGCTCGACGCCGGCCGCTACGGCCTTGCCGGCCACGCCATGACCGAGCTCGCCGACCGCCACCTCGGGCACACGACCATCGACCTCAAGGCGATCGCCGGAACCGGCAAGGCCGCCGTCGGCTTCGACCGCGTGCCGGTCGACAAGGCGACCGCGTATGCGGCCGAGAAGGCCGACGTGACGCTCCGGCTGTGGCTGCTCCTGAAGCCGCGCCTGACCGCCGAGCGGCGCGCCAAGGTCTACGACAGCCTCGAGCGTCCGCTCGTCGACGTGATCGCCCGCATGGAGATGCGCGGCATCGCCGTCGACCGGCAGATCCTGTCGCGGCTGTCGGGCGATTTCGCCCAGACGCTCGCCCGGCTCGAGGCCGAGATCCAGGAGATCGCCGGCGAGAAGTTCTCGCCCGGCTCGCCGAAGCAGATCGGCGACGTCCTGTTCGGCAAGATGGGCCTGCCCGGCGCCCGCAAGACCGCGACCGGGCAATGGGCGACCGGCGCGAACGTCCTCGAGGATCTGGCGGCCGAAGGGCACGCGCTGCCGAAGCTGCTGCTCGAATGGCGCCAGCTCGCGAAACTGAAATCGACCTACACCGACTCGCTGCAGACCTACATGCATCCGCAGACCGGGCGGGTGCACACCTGCTACTCGCTCGCCGCGACGACCACGGGCCGGCTCTCGTCCTCCGAGCCGAACCTGCAGAACATCCCGATCCGCACCGAGCCGGGGCGCAAGATCCGCGCCGCCTTCGTCGCCGAGCCGGGCCATAAGATCATCTCGGCCGACTACAGCCAGATCGAGCTCAGGGTGCTCGCCCACATCGCCGACATCCCGCAGCTCCGTCAGGCCTTCGCCGACGGCATCGACATCCACGCCGCGACCGCCTCGACGATGTTCGGCGTGCCGTTGTCAGAGATGACGCCAGACCTGCGCCGCAGCGCCAAGACGATCAATTTCGGCATCATCTACGGCATGTCGGCGTTCGGGCTCGCCGAGCGGCTCGGCATCGACCGCTCCGAGGCCGGCGCCTTCATCAAGCAGTATTTCGAGCGCTTCCCCGGCATCCGCGACTACATCGAGGAGACGAAGCGCGCCTGCCGCGAGCGCGGCTACGTCAAGACGCTGTTCGGGCGCATCTGCCACTATCCGGACATCGCGATCTCGAACCCCTCGCAGCGCGCCGCGGTCGAGCGCCAGGCGATCAACGCGCCGATCCAGGGCTCGGCCGCCGACATCATCCGCCGCGCCATGATCCGCATGGAGGGCGCGCTCGCCGCCGAGAATCTGACCGCCCGCATGCTGCTGCAAGTGCACGACGAGCTCGTCTTCGAGGCGCCGGACGAGGAGGTCGAGGCGACGCTGCCGGTGATCCGCAAGGTCATGGCCGAGGCGCCGCTGCCGGCCGTGAAGCTGTCGGTCCCGCTCGGCGTCGATGCGCGCGCGGCGGGGAATTGGGACGAGGCGCACTGAGCCCGGGACGGTCGCCGCCGGCGCTCAGCCGCCTCCCGGCCGCCTCGCCTTCGTCGCCGCGTTGCGCTTCGCCGTCTTCGTCCCCGAGCTGCGCTTCGCCGCCTTCGCGCCTTTGCCGGCCCGCTTGGCGCCTCGCGCACCAGCCTTGGCGCGCGCCAGTGCCGCGACCGTCGCGGGGTGCGGATCGGCTGCCGCAAGGGCCGTGCCGGCCCCCGAATCGAACGGCAGGATGAAGGCCCGCCCGCCTGCCGAACCGCCGGGATCCGCAAGCCGCCCGGAAACCTGGTTCGGCGGCTTGCCGGCGATCACTTGCACGACGTCGGCGATCACCCGCGGGGCGAGCCGGTAGTACTGGTGGCTGAAATGGGTCTCGCCGCTATCGCCCTGGGTCGCCGCGACGTCCGAGCAATCGATCCGGGTCACGGTCGGGGGGAAGCCCGCAAGATTGCGCGGCCCGTGATGGCCCATCCGCGGGCGTCCGTTCACCACCTGGGCAACGAGGAGCGCGAGATCGCCGCCGGCGGTGTAGGCCGTGGTGCGCCGCGCCAGGGCGAGCAGCGGGCCCAGCCGCGCCGGGTCCGACAGCGCGTCGTCGTCCTCGTCGGCGGCCATCAGCAGCGCGCCCTCGAAGGCGCGGGTCTGGATCAGGTCCGGATGCGAGCTCCCGATCGCCTGCACCGCGGCCCGGAACGCGAACGCGCCCATCGAGTGGCAGACGACGTGGATCGTCGGCCGCTGCGCTGCCGGCATCGCGCTGATGGTCGCGAGGAACTGCGCCAGCGCGTCGGCGATCGCCTGCCCCGATTTTTCGGCGTCGACGCGATCCGCCTGGTAGTCGTCGAGTTGGACCTTGCCGTTCGCCGGCCACGAGAAGCAGAAGACGTTGGCGGCCTTGTAGGCCGAGGCGATCTGCGCCGCCCGGCGCATCGCGTCGAGGAAGCTCGAGGCGAAGCCCGGCAGCAGCACGAGCCCGAAGCTCGGCATCGCCGCCGCGGCGGCGGTTGCCGAAGTCTTCGCCGCGCTCTGCTCCTTGGCGAAGGCGATGATGCCTGTCGCCGGGGTCTGCCCGGCCGGTGCGCCGGCGGCAGCCGCGACGGGCGCGCCGACATTGGCGACGAGCGGCGTCGTCGGCGGATCGATGACGAGCGTGCCGGGCAGCGGCGACCAGCCCGTATCGGGCAGGTTCGACCGACGCTCGACATCGATCGAGCCGGTCACGTAGCGCTTCGGATCGTTGCCCTCGAAATTATTTCCGAAGAGCGCGGCCCCCGTCACGCGGTTGCGGTTGGTGGCGAAGCGGACACGGATCGTCTGCATCGGCATGGCAAATACTCCGCTCGAAACGGAGCGATTGTGATCCCGTCCGACGCAATTGCAAAGCTGCCCGCGCCGCGGCGGACTGGACTCGGCGCCGGGCCGGTGGGAAGACTGCCGTCCCTTCGCGCGCTTTCCGAAATCTGGGTGACTCATGCTCCATCAGAACCTCATCGCCGGCGAGTGGATGGAGGGCGTTGCGGTCAACCGCGACCTCAACCCGTCGAACCTCGACGACGTCGTCGGCGAGTACGCGCGCGCCGATGCGCGCCAGGCCGAGACCGCGATCGACGCCGCCGATGAGGCGTTCAAGACCTGGTCGCGGGCAACGCCCGAGGAGCGCTCCGACGTGCTCGACCGCATCGGCACCGAGATCCTCGCCCGCAAGGACGAGATCGGGCGGCTCTTGTCGCGCGAGGAGGGCAAGACCCTGCCGGAAGGCATCGGCGAGACGGTGCGGGCCGGGCGCATCTTCAAGTTCTTCGCCGGCGAGGCGCTCCGGATCGGCGGCGAGAAGATCCCGTCGGTCCGCGCCGGCGTCGAGGTCGAGATCACCCGCGAGCCCGAGGGCGTCGTCGGCATCATCACGCCGTGGAACTTCCCCGTCGCGATCCCGGCCTGGAAGATCGCGCCGGCGCTCGCCTACGGCAACTGCGTCGTGTTCAAGCCCGCCGACCTCGTGCCGGGCTGCGGCTGGGCGCTTGCCGACGTCATCTCGCGATCCGGCATCCCGGCCGGCGTCTTCAACCTCGTGATGGGATCGGGCTCGCAGGTCGGCAACGCCATCGTGCGCTCGTCGAAGGTGAGGGCTGTGAGCTTCACCGGCTCGGTCGACACCGGCCGCAAGGTCGCGGCCGATTGCGTCGCCCGCGGCGCCAAGGTGCAGCTCGAGATGGGCGGCAAGAACCCGATGATCGTCATGGACGACGCCGATCTCGGCATCGCGGTCGGCGCCTGCGTCAACAGCGCCTTCTTCTCGACCGGCCAGCGCTGCACGGCGTCGAGCCGGCTCATCGTGCAGTCCGGCATCCACGACAAGTTCGTCGACGCCGTCGGCCAGAAGCTCGCGACCCTGAAGGTCGACGATGCGCTGAAGGCCGGCACCGACATCGGGCCGGTGGTGAGCCAGGACCAGCTCGACCAGGACCTCTCCTATGTCGATATCGGCCGCCACGAGGGCGCGCGCCTCGTCGTCGGCGGCGAGCGGCTCAACCGCGAGACGCCGGGCTACTACATGGCGCCGGCGCTG
>JAJKJG010000141.1 GCA_021154065.1 Methylobacterium sp. | reverse complement strand
GCAACGCCAGGAGCGCTGTTTCGAAAGCGAGCCTCAAGCTGCCCGGCAGCCCGGCCCGCCGATACAGGGCCGCAAAGCCGGCGCTGTTCGCATCCTGCATCAACCCGGCGATGCGCCGCGTCGGCAGCCCGGTCAGATCCGCCAGCGCGGCCTCGGCGAAAAGCAGGTTGCGCGACAGGATCGCCCGCAGGATGAGCGCCGGAGTCAACTGCGCGCTGCGGCGCAGGTGCGCCACGAGGCGCTGCATGTCGGCGAGTCCCGCGGCGGCGGGGTGAGCCACCGTCGCTTTCTCGCGCGCTTCCCGCGTGACCCTTTCGCTCCGTTCACGGCTCAGCCAGCCGCACTCGACCACGAAGTCCGACAGCGTGTCGGCGACCGCGACCGCGATCGCCTGCCGGATGTCGAGCGGCAAGTTCACCCGATTGAGCAGCGACTCCCTTAACGCCGCATCCGCGCCGTGGCGCTCCAGCATGCGCCTGAACCCGGAGTTCGGGAGGTCCGCTCCCGGATTGTCGGCGAGCGCCGAGAGCACGACCGGCGACGCGATCTCGGCCAGCGCCGCCGCAACCGGGATCGAGACGGTCCGGCGAAGCGCAACGGCGGTCTGGACCAGTTCGTCGCCGAGCGCGGCGCAGTCGATGAGGTCGGCGTCGCTCAGGATGGGCGAGCGGGAGAGCACCACGGCGGCGATGTCGCTCTGGTCGTTGGCGAGGGCCACGATCAGAGGGCGGGGCGCGTCCGCGGCGTCGGCGAACGTATCCGCCAACGCCCGCCGCACCGACGGCGAGGGATCTTCGAGCATGGCGGTCAGGGCCGTCTCGGCCTCCCAACGGTCGTCCGGCGGGAGGGCCGAGGTGAGGTAGGCGCGGGCGAGCGCGCTCACGGCTTTGGCCCGTTGTCCCGGCCCGGCGCTGCGCGCCCAGAGAAGAAATCGGCGAACGATCATGCCCGGCGCTCTCCTATGAAGAGGCTTGGGTCGAGCGGCGCTCCATGCGCCGGCCTCCCGTGGTCGAGACAAGCCGAAGGCGGCTGGACTCGCCGCCCTATGACTGCGCGTTTATGGTAAATGAACCTTGAAGGGCCTGGCCCTTCGCGCCGACGAGGATCGCATCATGGCCCTCTCCCCCGCGCCCGCGCCGCACCCGCGCGGCGGTCTGTATTTCGACGATTTCGAGATCGGGCGCGTGTTCCGCCATCGGCTGACGCGGACCGTCACGCAGATGGACAACATGCTGTTCTCGAACATGACCCTCAATCCCCAGCCGCTCCACATCGACGCGCATTTCTGCGCCACGGAAACGGAGTGGGGCCGGCCGTTGATGAACTCGCTGTTCACGCTTGGGCTGATGATCGGCATCGCCGTGAACGACACCACGCTCGGCACGACCATCGGCAACCTCGGCATGACCGAAGTCCGCTTCCCGGCGCCGCTCTACGAAGGCGACACGATCAGCGCCACGACCGAGGTCGCGGGCAAGCGGGACTCGAAGTCGCGGCCGAACGCCGGCATCGTCGAGTTCCTTCACCGCGCCTACAAGCAGGACGGGACGCTCGTCGCCGAGTGCCGCCGCCAGGCGTTCATGCTCAAACGTCCGAGCGCCTGACCATGCGCTCGCTTCTGTTCGTTCCGGGCGACAGCGCCCGCAAGCTGGAAAAGAGCCTTCAGGCCGGCGCGGATGCGCTGATCCTCGACCTTGAGGACTCGGTCGCCTTGTCCGAAAAGGCGGCCGCGCGCCGGACGACGGCCGCCTTCCTGAGCGAGGCGCGGCGGGCGGCGGACCGCCCTCGCCTCTACGTGCGCGTCAACGCGCTGTCGACCGGCCTCACGGACGCCGACCTCGACGGCGTCATGCCGAGCGCGCCGGACGGAATCATGCTGCCCAAGGCGGTCGGCGGAAAGGACGCGGCCCATCTCGGCGCCAAGCTCGCCGTGCGCGAGGCGGAATGCGGCCTGGAGGACGGCGGGACCCGCATCATCGCGATCGCGACCGAGACCGCCTCCAGCCTCTTCGTTCTCGGCAGCTTCGAGGGCGCGAGCCGCAGGCTCTCCGGCCTCGCCTGGGGCGCGGAGGATCTTTCGGCCGACATCGGGGCCGAGGCGAACCGGGACGCCGAGGGCCTTTTCACCGAGCCGTTCCGGCTCGCGCGCAACCTCATGCTGTTCGCCGCCGCCGCCGCGGAGGTCGACGCCATCGACACCGTGTTCACGAATTTTCGCGATCACGAGGGCCTCGCCCGCGAATGCCGCGAGGCCCGCCGCGACGGTTTTGGGGCCAAGCTCGCCATCCACCCGGCCCAGGTT
This sequence comes from Methylobacterium sp., assembly GCA_021154065.1. The sequence goes on along the minus strand of JAJKJG010000141.1, from coordinate 5,148 downwards.
CCGGTGATCAACGAGGCGTTCACGCCGTCCGCCGAGGCGCTGGCGCGGGCGCGCGCCATCGTGGAGGCGTTCGCCCGGAATCCCGGCGCGGGCGTCGTCGGCCTCGATGGCGAGATGATCGACCAGCCGCACCTCAAACGTTCGGAACGGCTCCTTCGGCGGCTAGGTCTCCCCCGCCCCTCGGGCGCGTCATCATGAACTTGGCTTCGGGCGTGACCACGAAATAATCGCGGTAGCCGGCGCGCATGATCGGGCGCATCGCGGCTATGTCCACGATGCCGTTCTGGACGAAGCGGTCGTCGATGTAGACGCCGACCACCTGCCCGATGATGAGGTAGTAAGCAGCCGGCCCGCCGCCGAGCGGTTCGAGCGGAACCGTCTTCAGCCACTTGCATTCGAGCGCGGCCGGCGCCTCGGCCACCCGCGGCGGCTTGACGACCTGCGACGGCGCGGCGGTGAGACCCGCGTGGTCCATCTCGTTCTCGCCCCGCGCCAGCGGCGCCGAGGTCGCATTGACGGCGTCGCGGAGATCCCAGGTCGCAAGATTGCAGACGAACTCGCCGGTCTCCTCGATGAACGACAGGGCGTCCTTCCGGCCGTTGGACGAGAAGGCGACCATGTTGGGCTGGTCGGAAAAGGCGTTGAAGAACGAATAGGGCGAAAGGTTCACCTCGCCCTGGGCGCTCATCGCGGTGATCCAGCCGATGTGACGCGGCGCCACCAGGGCCTTGTAGGGATCATGCGCCAGCCCGTGCGCCTTTGGATTGCTCTCGTAGAACATGCGGGTCCCTCACAAGCGCGTGACGAGGTCGCTCAGAACCGGCCGCTGCCGCTCGACCGGCGGTTCCGCGGGACGGCCGATGTGGACGAAGCCGGCGATGCGCTCGTCCGGCGCCAGGCCCAGCGCGTCGAGGACGCGGCGGTCGAAGGCGTACCATTCGGTCAGCCACGACGTCGCATAGCCGAGGGCGTTGGCGGCGTTGACCAGGTTCATGCAGACCGCGCCGGCGGACATCAACTGCTCCCACTCCGGAATTTTGACATGCGGCCGCGCGCGCGACACCACCGCGACCACAAGCGGCGCGCGGGCCAGACGGTTCCGCTCGCTCTCAACCCTGGCGTCGTCCGCACCCGGCTGATCGGCCTTGAACGCCGCCGCGATCGCTTCGCCAATGCGCCGCCGCGCCTCGCCTTCGATGATGATGAAGCGCCAGGGCGCAAGGCGGCCGTGATCGGGAACGCGCGCGGCGATCGTCAGGACCGTATCGAGTTCGTCCGCGCCGGGACCGGGTCCCGTCAAAAGGTGCGGGGCGGCCGAGCGGCGGGTGCGAAGCAGGCGGATCGTGTCGTTCATCGGTCCTTCAGGGGCGATCGGAGAAGAAAGAGCGGCGGTTGAGAGATCGAGGAGACGCGGGTCTCCGGAAATACCGCGACCGTCCTGTCCTCGCTGTGGTCGGAGACTTCATGGCCTGGGTCAAGACGGTTATGGAGTCGGTCATCCTTAAACGCTAGACTCTGGGTCGCATGCGCGCGTATCGGGAGCATGGACGCGGTCGGACGAGCAGGCTTGGCCTGCGGGCCGGCGCGAGCCGAACGTGAGACCGATCGTTCCCCCTCGACTCGCCTTGCTGGCGCGTTCGGCGGCGAGGCGTCGTTTGCCTGGGATCTCGAACGTCAGATGTTGATGCGAACACCCGAACCGGCCGCGCTCGTTAAGCAAGGGGCCTGGTCCCGCCGCGACCTGCTCGCGGCCGTGCTGGCGGTCGTGCTGTTCTGGGCGGCGGCGGCGGCGCTGTGGCCGCTCACCGGCAGCGTCGTCCCGTGGGACTCGAAGAACCATTTCTATCCGATGCTGCGCTACCTCGGCACGGCGCTGGAGCACGGCGAACTGCCGCTTTGGAATCCGTACCATTTCAGCGGGCACCCGTCCGTCGCCGACCCGCAATCGCTCCTCTTCACCCCGACCATGCTGCTGTTCGGGTGGCTGATCCCGTCGCCCTCGATGCAGGTGTTCGATCTCGCCGTCTTCGCCCATTTCCTGCCGGGCGCGCTGGCGATGCTGGCGCTCTTCCGCCGGCGCGGCTGGCGCCCAGCAGGCGGCGTCATCGCGGCGATGATTTTCATTCTGGGCGGCTCGGCTTCGGGGCGGCTCCAGCATACGGGCATGATCTTCAGCTACGGGTTTTATCCCTTGGCGTTGTGGCTGCTCGAAGAGGCCCTGGACCGGCGCTCTTACCTTTGCGGCGTCCTCTTCGCCCTCACGGCCGCCTTGATGACGGTCGGCCGCGATCAGGTCGCGTTTCTGTGCGCGCTCAGTCTCCTGGGCGTGGTTGTCTATGACGTTTGCACGTCCGGGCGTCCTCTCGCCTATGTCAAGCAGCGAGTGGGCGTGCTCCTGGTCATGGGCGCGGTCGGCGCGGCGCTGCTGGCCGTCCCGACCATCCTGACCATGCAGCTCCTGGCGACCTCGACCCGGCCCTCCGTCGGCTACGGCGTCGCCGTCATGGGCTCCCTGCCTCCCGAGAGCCTCGCCACGGTCCTGTTCGGCAACATCTTCGGTTCGCTGCGCTGGACCTACGACTATTGGGGCCCTGACTGGCACTCGGTCCCGGAGGGCACATGGACGGACCGATCCACGAACTACCTCTTCGCCGGGACGGTTCCGGCGCTCTTCGTGCTCTGGCACGGGATCGCCGGCGCCCGCCTGTTCGCGCGCGAGTTCCGCTTCTTCCTGATCTTCGGCGTCCTCGCGATCTTTTACGCGCTCGGCCGCTACACCCCGGCCTTCGGGGTCGTCTTCGACTATTTTCCGGGCGTGGACCTTTATCGCCGCCCGGCTGACGCCACCTTTCACATCAATATCGTCCTCGCCTTCGCGGCCGGCTACCTCGTTCACCGTTACCTGGAGGATGGCGCGCCGCGGCTTCCCAAGATGCGGGAGTCGCGGTTGGGCCTTTTCCTGGTCGTCCTGGCCCTCGGCCTGGCGCTGGCGGCGATCGGGAATGCCCTCGGCTTCGCCATACGCGCCCATCACCTGCCCGACGCCGTGCCGGAACTCGGCCTCGGCCTGGGTTTCGCCGCGGGCGCGGCCTGGATCGTCCTGCGCGCGGGCTCCTCCGCGAGCCGCCGGGCGGCGGTTGCGGCGGTTCTCGTGGCGCTCACGGGCGGCGAACTGCTGTGGCGGAACGCGGCGTCGTCGCTCAACGCCGAGCCGGCGGACCGCTACGCGGTGTTTCAGAAGCTGCCGCCGGAACAGCTTCAGGGACTGCAGCTGCTCAAGGCGGAACTGGCCGCGCGTCACGCCCAGGGCGAGCGGCCCCGCGTCGAAATCCTCGGCCTCGGCGGCGCCTGGCAGAACGCCTCGATGGTGCTGGGGCTTGAGGACACCATCGGCTACAACCCGCTCCGCCTGTCCGACTACGAGCGCGCGGTCGGTCCCGGCGAAAACGCCGTCGATCCGAACTTGCGGAAATTTCCGGGCACGTTTCGGGGCTACAAATGCCGCCTGGCCGGTCTCCTGGGCCTGGAGTACCTGGTGCTCGACCGCGCCATCGAGCGTCTGCCGCCCCACTTCCCCCGGTTCGGGGACGCGAAGCTCCTCTACGGCTCCGGCACGATGTGGATCTATCGCCTGGCCCCGAGCGCGCCCCGCGCCTACCTCGCCACGAAACTGATCCCGGTCGATTCGGAGAGCGTCCTGGAGCAGGAGGAACTGCCGGAGTTCGACCGCAGCCACGCGGCGCTGATCGAGCAGGACGCCGCGCCCGACCTCAAGGGCGACTACGGCACCCGCGACGGCGCCACGGACCCCGATCCAGCCAACGGCTCCGCGAAGATCACGGAGTACGGCCGCAACGCCGTCACCCTCGAGGTGGAGACCGACCGCAACAGCGTGCTCGTCCTCCACGACATCTTCTATCCGGGCTGGGAGGCTTACGTAGACGGCCAGCGCCGCCCTATTCTGCGCGCAAATCTGTTGTTCAGAGGCGTCGAGGTGTCTCCGGGGCGTCACCGCATCGAGTTCAAGTTCCGGCCGTTGTCGATCGACAATCTCTCGGCGGCGGCGGCGGACCTCATGAGCAAGAACGAGGACGACAATCAGGAGACTGTCACTCGGTAACGGGGCCGCAAGCCCCTCCGCGCACGAACGCTTCGCATGATGTCCTCCGCCCTCCCGTTGGCGCTTGCCGCCCTCCTCCTGTCAGGGTCCGCCGCCATCGCGCAGGCTCCGGCGACGCCGGCGCCGGACGCGGCGCAGCCGGCGCCGGACGCGGCGCAGCCGCCCGCCCCGCCCGAGGGGGCCGTCGTGTCCCTCAGCGCCGTCTTTGCAGGCGATCCGAAGCCGATCCGCTCCGGCCTTGTCTGGCGCGTGTTCGACGACAAAGGCGACGCCGGCCAGCCGGCCGTGGTCGCCCGATCGACCGAAGCGGCCCCGAACCTTTCGCTTCCGCCGGGCGCCTACATCGTCCATGCCGCATACGGGTTCGCGGGCGCGACGAAACGGTTGACGGTTCAGGGCGGCGCCGTCGCCGAGCGCCTCACGATCAGCGCGGGCGCGCTCAAACTGAGCGGCGCGATCGGCGACGCGCCGATCACGCCGAACCGCGTTTCGTTCTCGGTGTTCGTGCCGGTCGGCAACAACGTCGAAGGCCGCCTCATCCGCGGCAACGTCAAGGCCGGCGAGATCATGCGCTTGCCCGAAGGGATGTACCATGTCGTCTCGACCTATGGGGAGTCGAACGCGATCATGCGCGCCGACCTCAAGGTCGACACGGGCCGCGTCACCGAGGCGACCCTCAACCATCGCGCCGCGACCCTGACGCTGAAGCTCGTCGCCGCCGCGGGCGGGGAGTCGTTCGCGGGCACGGCCTTCAGCGTGCTCACCCCCGGCGGCGACGTGATCCGCGAGGTCATCGGGGCCTTTCCGTCCGTGACCCTCGCCGAAGGCGACTACGTGGTCATCGCCCGTCAGGGCGCGCAGGTCTATACCCGCGAGTTCCACGTCGACAGCGGGTTCGACCGCGACGTGGAGGTTCTGGCGGCGAGCAAATAACCTGCAAAAAACCCTGCGGACGCCGTGATCGCTACCACGCGACTGGCATGTGTTGACGATCCCGGCTCACGGGCGTCGAAGCGCGCCTAATTTCT
>JAJKJG010000140.1 GCA_021154065.1 Methylobacterium sp. | reverse complement strand
GAGCATCGGCGCCAGCGCGCGCCAGACGGCGTCGGCCGCGGGGCCTTCCGTCATGAGGTCGACGACGAGCCGGCGCCCGGTGATGCGGCTCGCGACCAGGAGCGAGCGCAGCGCCGATTCGAGCGCGTCCGGGCCGATATCGGCGGATGGCGGACCGATCCTGAGCTCGGGGCCGGCCAACGCGCCGGCTTCCGCTTCGATCCAGCCCGGCACGGAGCCGGTCAGCAGCACCGCCGCGGCCCTGCGGTCGCCCTGTCCGACGAGCGATCGCCGCACCGCCCTTCGGACGTGGCGCAGCCGCGTCGCCGAGAGCAACGCGATGGCGTTCTCGGGCGTCGGGCGAACGAGACGGGCGCCGTCGGAGCCGATCAGCCGCTCGGGATCCGCAGTCAGGAGCCAGTCGAGACAGGCCGGCTCGACTCTCAGCGGCTCATCGGCGGACGCCACGGCCCGCCCGAGCCCGTGCACGAGGCCGAGCGCGCGCAACCGCTCGAGCGCCGCCACCTCGGCGCGGATCGTGACCGGCGTCGCGTCGTCCGTCGCGGCCGCGATGATCGCGCAGGCGAGGCCGATCGAGGCATAGCGGCGTCCGAGGTCGTCGTGGAGCGCTCCAAACAACCGGTGGAAACGGATGTCGAGATCCGCGACGAGCACCGTGAGGAACAGCTTGATCGCGATCTCGTCGCTCCGGATGAGCTTCACGACCTGCGCCAGCGGCGTGTGCGCGAAGGCATCCTCGTCGAGCTTGCGCAGGAGGTCGCGGAACGCGCTGTCGATGCGGCCCGCGGGCGTGTGCGCGATCTGCACGAATTCCGCGAGCCAGCGCTCGAGCGCTTCCCAGGTGAGCGCGAACCCGGGCGTCTCATCGCCCCGCCCCGACCAGATCTTGATGAGGTTTCGTGTCGCGAGCTCGACCCAGCTCACCGCCGCGTCGAGCATCTCGACGCGCCTGGGATCGATCTCCGGCTCGATCGGCACCGGCAAGCTCCGCGGCGACGGGCCGGGCTGGCGTCCGGACGGCCGCGCCCGGAAGCGCAGGATCTTACCCGATCGCGACCGGTCGGACTCCTCGGGCCGGGACTCCGCCAAGGCGCGAATGACGTGGGTCAGCTCCTGGAACGAGGCATCGCGAAGCGACAGGTTCGCGGTTCCGGTTTCCACCGCGAGCGCGATGATGTGGAGGTCGGCGCGGATCGACCTGATCGCGGTGACGACAGGCGTGATCGCCGGCTCGCGGCCGATGATGATGACGACGCCGATGTTCTCCTTCGTGCGGATGAGCCGCAGGCCGACGCCGGTTCCGACCGGCCGCGGCGACTCGAGCGTGATTGCATCGTCGTCGCTCAGCGTCTCGAACAGTCTGTCGATCGGATCGTCCTCGCCGACCTTGACGACGAGGACGGTCGCCTTGCCGACCATCAAGCCGCGCTCCCCAACTGAAGAGACCCGACGCTAAGGCCGCATTGGGCCCGGCAATATGAGCTGGGAGAGCCATAAAGGGCGTAGGCAGAGAGTGCCGCGGAGGACGCGGCGCCCGGCCCTCTTGCCTCCACCGGACGATCTAGATCGCGGCCCGCTCGCGCGATGATTGCCGGAACCGCTAGGAAGGCCGTCGCGTTCTCAACATTCGACGCCACCGCCTCGGAAGCTTCGGGAAATGGCGGTCAACGACCTCATCGCGGGCGGGACGCTGGCGGATGCGCGCCAGGCGGCGCGCGCCGTCCGCGGCCATTGCGAGACGCTGCCGCCGATCCGCGATGCCGACGCGTTCGGCGCCGTGTTCGAGCGCTTTGCCGACGCCAAGGTGGTGCTGCTCGGCGAGGCGAGCCACGGCACCTCGGAATTCTACCGCGCCCGCGCCGCGATCACCCGCCGGCTCATCGAGAGGCACGGCTTCACCATCGTCGCGGTCGAAGCCGATTGGCCCGATGCCGCCCGCATCGACGCCTATGTGCGCCACCACGCTGCGTTCCCGGGCAAGGAGCGGGCGTTCGCGCGCTTCCCGACCTGGATGTGGCGCAACGTCGAGGTGCGCGATTTCGTGCAATGGCTGCGGGCCGAGAACGAGCATCGGCCGCCGGAGCGCCGGGCCGAGTTCCGCGGCCTCGACGTCTACAGCCTCAACGCCTCGATCGATGCCGTCCTGCGCTACCTCGACAAGGTCGATCCCGAGGCCGCAAGCGAGGCGCGCGGCCGCTACGGCTGCCTGAGCCCCTGGCAATCCGACCCGGCGCGCTACGGCCGCGCCGTCGCGACCGGCCATAAGCGGCCTTGCGATGAGGCGCTCCTCGACCAGCTGCGGGACCTTCTCGGACACCGGCTCGACTACGTCGACGGCAGCGCCGAGGCTTACTTCGATGCCGTCCAGAACGCCCGCATCGCGCGCGCGGCCGAGCACTACTACCGCATCATGTACGAGGGCTCGACGGCGTCCTGGAACCTGCGCGACCGGCACATGTTCGACACGCTGCAGCACGTCCTCGATCGCCGCGGCGAGGGCGCCAAGGCGGTGGTGTGGGCGCACAACTCCCATATCGGCAACGCCGCCGCGACCGCCATGGGCTGGCAGGGCGAGTTCAACATCGGTGAATTGTGCCGCACGGCGTTTCGGGATGACGCCGTGCTGATCGGCTTTTCCACCAACCGCGGCACGGTCGCGGCGGCCTCGTACTGGGACGAGCCGATGGAGGTGAAGCAGGTCCGGCCCTCACGCCCGGACAGCCACGAGCGCGTCTTCCTTGAGACCGGCATCGCCTGCTCGCTCACCGACATCCGCGGCGGCGATCGCGAGCTGCGGGAGGTCCTCTCGGAGCCGCGGCTCGAGCGCGCCATCGGCGTCGTCTATCGCCCGGAGACCGAGCGCTACAGCCATTATTTCGAGGCGGTGCTCGCCGAGCAGTTCGACGCCTTGGTCTGGTTCGAGGAGACGAGCGCCGTCACCCCCCTGCCGGCAGGCCACGCCGCGGGCGTGCCCGAGACGTACCCGTTCGGCGTTTGAGCCTCGCGGCTGGCGCTCTCGCCTATCGCCGCGGTTTTGACTCCCGAATCCCGCGTTTCGGGCTAAGCTCGCCTGCCCGCCGACAAACGGCGGCATCCGAAAAACCTTGGGAGGAACATCATGATCATCGGATTCGCGCGTCTGGCGCTGGCGCTCGCGGCAGGAATTTCAGTGCTGCCCGCAGCGGCGCAGGCGCAGCTCGCGGTCTCGGCGAACGACAACAAGGCGTATCTCGACAACGGCGTGGCGAAGACGGTGCCGAACGCACAGCCGGACACGGTCGCGATCATCGACCTGTCGGCGAATCCGCCGAAGCTCCTGGCCGAACTCCAGGCGCCGGCGAGCGTCGTCGGCCCGCCCGGCAGCGTCGCCGTCGCGGCCGACGAGAGCTTCGCCCTCGTGACATCCGCCATGAAGGTCGACCCCGCCGATCCGACAAAGCAGGTCCCGGACGACAGTCTCTCGGTCATCGACCTCAAATCCTCGCCGCCCAAGGTGACGCAGACCGTGACGGTCGGAAAAGGCGCCGCCGGCGTGTCGATCAACAAGGCCGGCACCCTGGCGCTCGTCGCGAACCGCAGCGAGGGCACCGTGTCGGTGCTGACGATCTCGGGCGGCAAGGTCGAGGAGAAGGAGAAGATCAAGCTCGGCGAGGCAAACTCCGGCCCGAGCCATCCGATTTTCACCCGCGACGGCGCGATGGCGCTGGTGACGCGGGACAACGACCACAAGATCTCGGTGCTGACGGTTGCCGGCGACAAGGTCGAGTATGGCAAGCGCGACATCAACGCCGGGCTGCGCCCTTACCAGATCGACACCACCGGCAACGGCGACGTCGCGATCGTCGCCAATATCGGCATCGGCGGCGGCGACGCCGACACGATCAGCGTCATCGACCTCAAGGCGAAGCCGTCACGGGTCGTCAACACCGTCACGGTCGGGCAGACGCCCGAGGGTCTGAAGATGTCGCCGGACGGCCAGCATGTGGCGGTCACGGTGATGAACGGCTCGAACAAGCCGAAGGAATCGCCGTTCTTCAACGATTTCGGCCTGGTGAAGATCTACCGCCTCTCCGGGCACAACCTGACGCAGGTCGCGGAAGCGCCGGTCGGGCATTGGTGCCAGGGCGCCGCCTGGTCGAAGGACGGCAAGCAGATCCTCGTCCAGTGCATGGTCGAGAAGGAGATCTTCGCCTTCTCCTTCGACGGCGGCAAGAACCTGCAGAAGATCGGCTCGATCAAGACGAACGGCGGCGCCGCTGGCATCCGCACCGCGGAACCATAGGCCGCGCGCGCACGTTCCTGAGCCCGGCCGGGATCGCCGGCCGGGCGCCGGACACGCGAACGCCGCGGCAGCGGGCAGAGGTGAAGCTCGGTGACCCCTGACCGTTCCGGCAAGCTCGAATTGAGGTCCATGTCGCCGCTCCGGAGTCTGTCGCTTCGCAAGCGGCTGGCGCTGCTCGTCGTCATCAGCGTGCTGCCGGTCGTCGCCTTCGCGGCGGCCGACGCGTATTTGAACTATCGCAACGACCGCGCCCGCGGCGCCGAGCGCACGCTCGAGGTCGCGCGCGGCATGTCGCTCGTGGTCGAGCGCGAGCTGCAATCGGCGATCGCCGGGCTGCAGGGGCTTGCCGTCTCGCGGGCCTTGCGGGGCGGCGATCTGCCCGCCTTTCGCGAGCAGGCGGAGCGGTTCCTCACGGCCCTGCCGCCCGGCGCATCGATCATCGTCGCCGACGCCGACGGCCAGCAGCTGCTGAACACCGCGCGTCCGCAAGGTCAGCCTCTGCCGATGCGGGGCGACCCGGCGGTCATCCGGCGCGTGTTCGAGACCGCTCGGCCGGCGATCTCTGATCTCTTCATCGGCCGCGTGCTCCAGCAGCCCGTGATCAGCGCCGACGTCCCGGTCGTCGAGGACGGGCGCGTGCTCTACGATCTGGCGCTGAACTATCCGCTCGAGCGCTTTGCCGAGATCATCTCGCAGCAACGGCCGCCCGCGAACTGGACCATCGGCGTCTTCGATCGCGCCGGAACGACCGTGGCGCGCGTCCCGAACGCCGAACGGTTCATCGGCCAGCGCGCCTCGCCGTCGTTCTATCCGCATCTGATCGCCCGGAGCGAGGGCGTCGTCGTCACGCAGACCCACGAGGGCGTTCCCGCCCTGACCGCCTTCAGCCGCTCCGAGCCGTCCGGCTGGAGCGTCGGCATCGGGTTGCCCGAGAAGGAGTTCACCGCCCCGCTCTGGCAGTCGCTGATGACGACCGTTCTCCTCGGCATGGCGTTCCTGATGCTCGGCCTCGGCCTCGCCTTCTGG
>JAJKJG010000139.1 GCA_021154065.1 Methylobacterium sp. | reverse complement strand
CGTGCTCGGCATGGCGGGCTGGCAGGAATACGCGGTCTCGGACGGCTCGGGGCTGCGCAGGCTCGACCCGAACGCCGCGCCGGTCTCGACGGCGCTCGGCGTGCTCGGCATGCCGGGCATGACGGCCTACACGGGCCTGCTCAACATCGGCCAGCCGAAGCCGGGCGAGACGGTCGTGGTCGCGGCGGCGGCCGGGCCGGTCGGCTCGCTCGTCGGACAGATCGCGAAACTGAAAGGATGCCGCGCCGTCGGGATCGCGGGCGGGCCGGACAAGTGCCGCTATCTCACCGACGAACTCGGCTTCGACGCCGCGGTCGACCACCGCGCGCCGGACATGGCCGAGCGCCTGCGCGCGGCGTGCCCGAACGGGATCGACGTGTATTTCGAGAATGTCGGCGGCGCGGTGTGGGACGCGGTGTTCCCGCTCCTTAATGACTTCGCGCGGGTGCCGGTCTGCGGCCTTGTCGCGCACTATAACGCCACGGAGCTGCCTCCAGGCCCCGAACGGACGCCCGTGCTGATGCGGGCCGTCCTGACGAAGCGGCTGACCTTGCGCGGCTTCATCGTCTGGGATTTCGCCTCGGAGGAAGAGACGTTCCTGCGTGAGGCCGGCGGTTGGCTGCGCGAGGGCCGAATCAAGCATCGCGAAGACATCGTGGACGGGCTGGAGAACGCGCCGGCGGCCTTCATGGGCCTTGAAAGGTAAGAACTTCGGCAAGCTTCTGGTGCAGGTCGCGGAGCCGACAGCCCGGTAAGATCGCCGGAGAAGACGCAGGGAACATGAGAGCAGAACAGATGGAAAACGGCTCTGCGGGCGCCATCCCGCCTAATCCTCTTCTCGGCGAATGGGCCACCCCCTTCGAGTTGCCGCCCTTCGCCGAGGTCGCGCCTGAGCATTTCCGCCCGGCCTTCGATCAGGCGCTGGCGGAGCATCGCGCCGAGATCGAAGCTATCGCCGACGATCCGGCTTCGCCGAGCTTCGCGAACACGATCGACGCCTTTGAAAAGGCCGGGCGCGGCCTCGACCGAGTCGCGTCCGTGTTCTTCAATCTAACCGGCGCGCACACGAGTGACGCCATCCAGGCGATCGAGCGCGAGATCGCGCCGGTGCTCGCGCGGCATCGCAGCGCCATTTTTCTGAACACGGCCCTGTTTCGCCGCATCGACGATCTTTTCGTACGGCGCGAATCCTTAAGCCTCACGCCTGAGCAGGCGCGGGTTTTGGACCGCTATCACATCATCTTCGTGCGAGCCGGCGCGCGGCTCGACCCCGCCGCGAAGGAGCGCCTCGCCGCCATCACCGAACGGCTCGCCACGCTCGGCACCCGGTTCAGCCAGAACGTTCTCGCGGACGAGCGGGATTATACGCTCGTCCTCGAAACCGAGGAGGACCTTGCCGGGCTGCCGACCTTCGTGCGCGACGCAGCGGCCCGCGCCGCCGCCGACCGGGGACTCGAGGGACAATACGTCATCACGCTGGCGCGCTCCTCCATCGACCCTTTCCTGCAATTCTCGGCCCGGCGCGACTTGCGGGAGCGCGCCTTCGAGGCCTGGACCAAACGCGGCGATAACGGCAACGAAACCGACAACAAGGCCGTGATCGCCGAGACGATCGCGTTGCGGGCCGAACGAGCGAAGCTGCTGGGCTACCCGACCTTCGCGCACTTCCGGCTCGACGATACCATGGCGAAGACCCCGGAAGCCGTGCGCGGCCTTCTCGATCAGGTCTGGGCGCCGGCCCGCGCCCGCGCCATGCGGGAGCGCGACGATCTTCAGGCGATGGCGGCGGCGGAGGGCGGCAACTTCGCCGTCGCGCCCTGGGATTGGCGCTACTACGCCGAGAAAGTCCGTCAGGCGAAGCACGACCTCGACGAGGCCGAGATCAAGCCGTACCTGCAGCTCGACAAGATGATCGCGGCGGCGTTCGACACCGCGCACCGGCTGTTTGGGATCACCTTCACGGAGTTGGAGGGCCTGCCGGTCTATCATTCGGACGTGCGCGTCTGGGAGGCGCGGGACGCGAACGGCCGCCACATTGGCCTCTTCCTCGGCGACTACTTCGCCCGACCCTCGAAGCGCAGCGGCGCGTGGATGAGCGCGTTCCGCTCCCAGGAAAAGCTCTCCGGCGACATCCGGCCGATCATCGTCAATGTCATGAATTTTTCTAAGGGCGGGGAGGGGGAGCCGTCTCTGTTGAGCTTCGACGATGCCCGCACGCTCTTCCACGAGTTCGGTCACGCGCTGCACGGCCTCTTGTCCGATGTGACCTACCCGCTGCTCTCGGGCACGAGCGTGGCGCGCGACTTCGTCGAGTTCCCCTCGCAGCTTTACGAGCATTGGCTGGAGCGCCCCGAGGTGCTCGGCCGCCATGCTGTCCACGCCAAAACTGGCGAGCCGATGCCGACGGCGCTCTTGGAGCGGCTGCTCGCGGCGCGCACGTTCAACCAGGGTTTCGCGACGGTCGAATACACGGCGTCCGCCATCGTGGACCTCGACCTGCACCTTCTCGAACGGCCGGACGACCTCGACGTGACGGCCTTCGAGAGGACTGCGCTCGAGCGCATCGAGATGCCGGCGGAGATGGTCATGCGCCACCGCACGCCGCATTTCGCCCACATCTTCTCCGGCGACGCCTACGCGGCGGGCTACTACAGCTATCTCTGGTCCGAGGTGCTCGACGCCGACGGTTTCGCGGCCTTTCTGGAAGCGGGGGACGCTTTCGACCCTGCAACGGCGAAGCGGCTGCATGATTATGTATACGCCGCCGGGAACCTGCGCGATCCGGCCGAAGCTTACGGAGCGTTCCGCGGCCGCATGCCGGTGATCGACGCTCTTCTGCGCAAGCGCGGGCTCCACGCGATCTCAGGGGACGTTTAAAGGCGGAGGCAAGCAATGGGCCTGTTGGTCGATGGGGTCTGGCAGGACAGTTGGTACGACACCGCCAAGACCGGCGGGCATTTCGTCCGGCAGGAAGCGCAGTTCCGCAATTGGGTCACGCCGGACGGCTCGGCCGGCCCAAGCGGGGAGGGCGGGTTCGGGGCCGAGCCTGGCCGCTATCACCTCTATGTCTCGCTCGCCTGCCCATGGGCGCATCGAACCCTGATCTTCCGCAAGCTGAAGGGTCTGGAGGCGATGATCTCGCTCTCGGTCGTCCACTGGCTGATGGGCGAGGAGGGCTGGACCTTCGAGCCCGGCCCCGGCGTCGTGCCGGATCCGATCAACGAGGCGAAGTACCTTTACGAGGTCTATACGGCCGCGAACCCCAACTACACGGGCCGCGTCTCCGTGCCGGTGCTGTGGGACAAGACGAACGGTGTGATCGTCAACAACGAGTCGTCCGAAATCATCCGCATGTTCAACGCCGCGTTCGACGGCGTCGGCGCGAAGCCCGGCGATTGCTACCCGGCCGAACTGCGCGTGGAGATCGATGCGCTGAACGCGCGCATCTACGCCACCGTCAACAACGGGGTTTACCGCGCGGGGTTCGCGACCACCCAGCATGCCTATGAGGAGGCCGTCGGCCCGCTGTTCGAAACGCTCGACTGGCTTGAAGCGCGCCTCGGCGACCGTCCCTATCTCTGCGGCGAGCGCCTGACCGAGGCCGATTGGCGGCTGTTCACGACGCTGGTGCGCTTCGACATGGTCTATGTCGGGCACTTCAAATGCAACATCCGCCGGATCGTGGATTACCCGAACCTGTGGGCCTACACGCGGCGGCTCTACGCTGAAGACGGCGTCGCCGCGACCGTCGACCCCTGGCACATCAAGGCGCACTACTACCAGAGCCACAAGACCATCAACCCGAGCGGGATCGTGCCGGTCGGCCCGGCGCTTGATTTCGGGACGGGGTAGATTCGGCTCTCGTGAGTCGACCGCTTCGCATCGGACCGGAGAGCGCCGATGAGCCTATCGGATCTGCGGCTGACCCGTGACGGCGTCTGCCGAACTTTCGGCCTCTCCCATGAGGCGCTCGAAGCCTTGGAGAGCCAGGGCGTCCTTACGCCGGACGCCGACCATACGTTCGACCTCGCCGGCGTGGCGGCGAGCCTTTTCCACTTCGGGCTCGGTCGGGCGGCTCAAGCCGAACAGAAGCTCGCCGCCGTGGCGGCGGCGATCCGGGACGTTCTCCCGGCCCTGCAGCGGCTTTCCGAATTGCCGGATCGCGCCATGCTGGACGTCTGGGCGCGCGAGCGCGTGGCCGTCGAACTCTCGGCGTTCTTTGCGGCCTTCTCCGAACTGATGGCGCGCGGCTCGTCCGCGCTCGATCAACCGCCCGGTGGGGGCCATTGAGCGCCGGTGCTTAGGATGGACCGGCTTGCTCCGCCTGGCGCCACGTCAACGTCACAAGATGACGCATCGCGTGGCCCATCGGCAGACGGATGATCGAGGGGCGATCAAACAGTTCGCCCTCAAACCCTTCCGGATCGGCGTGGCCTGTCCACGCCTCTAGGGACAGGAACGGCGCGTCCGGCTTCGTCCACAGCGCGAAGTGCGGAATGTTCTCGACCGTCATCCCGATGGCTGCGCCGGAGGGGGCGACGAAGCGCAGCGATTGGCTATGCGCGTTGAGAAAGCAGAGCGCCTCGGTGAACATCTGCGGGTCGAGCGGCAGCCGACGACCGTCAAAGGGCACGGGCCGCGAAGTCCGTCCGATCAGGCCGTCGGCGGTGATTTCGGGAACATGGGGCCGCTCTTCGGCCTCGAACGCAACCCCATGCTCCTCCCGCGCGCCGCCGTCGAAGGGCCACGGGAACGCGGGATGGAACCCGAACGAATAGGGCATGTCGCTGGTGTCGGTGTTCCGCACCTCGAAGCCGAACTCGAACGTGTTTTCCGTGATGACCGCGGTCACGTCGAGGACGAAGCGGAAGGGATAATGCGTCCAGGTCTCGTCGCTTTCCTTCAACTGAAGGCGCACCGAGTCCTCGGTCCTTTCCCGGATCGTGAACAGCGAGTCCCGCGCGAAGCCGTGACGCGGCATCGGGTAGTCTTGGTGGCCGACGCGGACCACGCCGCCCGCCGACGCGCCCACGACCGGGAACAGCAGCGGCGCGCGGCGCTCCCAATGCGCCGGATCGCCGCGCCAGAGCAGGTCCCGATCGCCGACCCGCCACGACTGCGGCTCGGCCCCGGTCAGCGCGAGTTCGGCGGAGGCGTCCCCGCTTTGGATTCGGATGGTCTCGGACGCCCCCGGATGTGCGTTTGCCGGCACGGCGGCGCCCTCACAAAACCGGACGCCAGAAGTCCCGCCCCTCGGAGATGAGGAACCGCGCCAGCACCATCTTGTGGACCTCGGACGCGCCGTCCACAAGCCGCGCCTGGCGGGCGTAGCGGTACATCCACTCCAGCAGCGTGTCCTTGGAGTAGCCGCGCGCGCCGTTGAGCTGAATCGCCGTGTCGACCGCCTTGTGCAGCGCGTCCGCGACCTGGATCTTGGCCATCGAGACCTCCTTGCGAGCGAAGTCGCCCTCGTCCAGAAGGCGCGCCGCCCGCATGGTCAGGAGCCGCCCGGTCTGGATGGCGAGCGCCGCCTCGCCCAGCATCCACTGCACCCCCTCGCGCTCCGACAGGCGCTCGCCGAAGCTGCGCCGATCGTGCACGTAGGCGGTGGCGATTTCGAGCGCGCGCCGCGCCATCCCGAGCCAGCGCATGCAATGGGTGAGGCGGGCCGGTCCGAGTCGGATCTGGGTCAGCTTCAGCCCGTCGCCGACCTCCATCAGCCGGTTGCGGTCCGGGATGCGCAGGCCCTCGAACAGGAGTTCGCAGTGCCCGCCGTGCTCCTCCGGCCCCATGATCGGGATGCGCCGCAGGATGCGCCAGCCCGGATCGTCGCGGTGGAACAGGAAGGCCGAAAGACCTTTCCGCTCGTCGTCCGACGTGCGCGCGATCAGGATGAAATGCGCTGCCTCGTCCGCACCGGTGATGAACCATTTATGGCCGTCGATCACCCAGTCGTCGCCGTCGCGCCGCGCCGCGGTGCGCATCATCGAGGGGTCGGAGCCCGAGCCCGGCGCAGGCTCGGTCATGATGAAGGCCGAGCGCACCACGCCATCGACGATGGGCTGCAGCCATTCGCGCTTCTGCGCGTCGGTGCCGACTTTTTCGAGCACCTGCATGTTGCCGTCGTCGGGCGCGGCGCAGTTGAAGGACACCGGGCCGAAGATCGAACGGCCCATCTCCTCGTAGAGCACGGCCATGCCGGGAAAAGTCTGGCCGAGGCCGCCCCGATGGCGCGGCATCTGCGGCGCCCACAAGCCCGCCTGCTTCACCGCGGCCCGGACGTCCTCCAGCACGTCGAGGCGGATGTTCTCGTGCTCGTCGAAGTTCGCCCGGTCCGCCTCGATCGGCATGATGCGTTCTTCGACGAAGCTCGCCACGCGCTGGCGGAGGCTGTCGAGGCTTTCGTCTGGTTTGAGCGAGGCCGCAGCGGACATCGTTTGTTCCTGTATTGAGGGATCGGGTGAAGGTAAGGACAAGTTGTGCAATCAACCACACGTGCAGCGATGCTCGACGGCTGCGCGTTCATGCGCTCCAGCCCGGACACTTTAGCGGAGTCGGTCGGCTCGGCAACGCCGCCAAGTGGTTGCTCCGCCTTTGGATCGCGGACCGGAGCGTGTTGACACGCGTCGGGGCAACGTGCAGCATCCGCGTGCCCTGACGATCTCCCGTGAGAACGAACCATAACCTACGGCAGGTGTGCAGCTTATGGCCCAGGACACCATTCTTTCGACCCAGGGTCTCACGAAGGAGTTCAAGGGCTTTACGGCGGTCAGCGATGTCAACTTGGCGGTTCAGCGCGGGACGATCCACGCGCTCATCGGCCCGAACGGGGCCGGGAAGACGACCTGCTTCAATCTTCTGACCAAGTTCCTGGACGTCACGCGGGGCGCGATCCAGTACAACGGCCGCGACATCACCGCGATGAAGCCGGCCGACATCGCGCGGCTTGGGCTCGTCCGCTCGTTCCAGATCTCGGCCGTGTTCCCGCACTTGACCGTGCTTGAGAACGTGCGCATCGCGCTGCAACGTCGGCGCGGCGACAACTTCGACTTCTGGCGCTCGGAGAAGGTGCTGCACGCGCTCGATCCGGACGCCGCCGCGTTGGTCGAGGCGGTCGGCCTGTCCGAATTTTCCGACATTCCGGCGGTCGAACTGTCCTATGGCCGAAAGCGGGCGCTGGAGATCGCCACCACGCTCGCCCTCGACCCCGAAATGCTGCTTCTGGACGAGCCGATGGCCGGCATGTGCCATGAGGACATCGACCGTACCGCGCAACTGATCCGCCGCGTCTCGGCCAACCGCACCATCCTGATGGTCGAGCACAACCTCTCCGTCGTCGAGCGACTCTCCGACCGGATCACGGTTCTGGCGCGCGGAAAGATTCTCGCCGAGGGAGATTACGCCACCGTGTCGAAAGACCCCCGCGTCATCGAGGCTTACATCGGAGTGGGTCATGGCTAGCGGCGCCGCCGCCGTCGCACCGTCGCCCCAGGCCGCGACTGCGCCACTTCTCGCCGTGCGCGACCTTAACGCCTGGTACGGCGAATCCCACGTTCTGCACGGGATCAGCTTCGACGTGTTTCCGGGCGAGGTCGTGACACTGCTGGGCCGCAACGGCGCCGGCAAGACCTCGACCCTGCGCGCCATCATGGGCATCCTGCGCCGGCGCCAGGGCACCATCCG
>JAJKJG010000138.1 GCA_021154065.1 Methylobacterium sp. | reverse complement strand
TCTTCATCTCGCCGGCGTAGGAGGTGCCGCCGATCAGCACGACCTTCTTGGCGAAATTCACCGCGATCACCGTCTTGCTGACGCAGCCGTGCTTGGCGGGATCGGCTTCGAAATTCGGCAGATCGATGATGGTGAAGTCCGGCTTGAACCCTTTTTGCTGGTCAGCTGTGGGGCGGATCAGCAGCCAATGCACGAACAGCGAGTGCCAGGCGTATTCCGTGACGATGCGCACCGGCAGGCGGTAGGTGAGATCGGCGCCGCCATACAGATCCTTCGCGAACAGCTCCTTCCCCTCGGCGTGCTTCAGAAAATGCTCCAGGAGGAGGTCGAACTGCTCGCGCGAGACGGAGGCGTTGTTGTCCCACCAGACCTTGTCCGCCGTGGCCTCGTCGCGCACCACGAACTTGTCCTTGGGCGAGCGGCCCGTGTGGATGCCCGTATCGGCCAGGATCGCGCCGCCTTGGGCCAACTGCGATTCCCGGCGGGCCAGCGATTGCTCGTACAGCGCAGGCGCTTCGAGGTTCCAGTAGACGCGCTTGAGATTGCGAAAGCCGAATTGGTCGGCGCCATGCGCGCCGTTGAACACGCCGAGGTTCTCCACGGAACTTGGTCCTTTCCTGACGCGCCCCGTCCTGATCGGCGCGGCGCCCGATCGTTGTCGTCCAATCTGGACGGACAGGATGCGATGCCCTTTTACGTCCGCGGCCTCGGTTCAGGCTGCTGCGCTCCGCCGCTCAAGAGCGCTCGGCCCTCATAGAGGGCTCAGCTTCGCCGTCAATATGTTTTCGGTGTGGCGGGATGTTTCACGCCGGATGCGGTTAAGCATTTTTGCGCGCGTTGTCCGCCAGCGCCTTCAAAACGGCCCGCAGCCGTCCGGGCTCGACAATCCGCTCCGGGAAGGCGACGCGGGCGGTGAGGTCGCCCGCCGCAAGGTCGATGCCCTCAGGGTCGAGGCCCGTCGCGCGCCAGTCGCCGGGCGGCATCCCGGCTAAGGCGGTCGCGTAAAGCGCCAGCGCGTCGCGATGGTCGTCGTTCAGATGGGCGACAGCGCCCGCCTCGGCCGCAATCAGCGCGTCGGCGTCCGAGAGGTCCGAGCGGACGTGACCGGCCTCCAAGGCCACGGCCCTTGCAAAACCGCCGTTGAGGTGCGCGCCCGCGATCTCCAGGCGCCAGAACGAGAAATCGGCGAAGTCGGCGTAAAGCTTCGCCTTGGGGTGACGGGCCAGGAAGCGCCTGCGGGCTCGGGGCTCGGTCGTCCGCTCCGCCCGGCCGATCACGGTGAGCCGCGGGTGCGCCAGCGGATCGCCCTTGCCGCCCTGTGCGAGGAGGAGAGAGGCGCGGGCGTCCCGTTCGAGGTTGAGCGTATGAGCGGATAACTGCGACATCAGGAGGAGCGGCGACCCGTCGAGGTCGGTTGCGACCGTGACGAGCGACGCGAAGGGAAATCCCGCAGCCCGGTCGAGCGTGGCGAGCGCGCCGGTCCGAAGGGTGCGCAGGAGATGTTTGGCGAGAGCCGGCGCGTCGAAATCGGGCGCGGGCGGGGGTTGTTCGTTCATCGCTCGTCCCTCCTCGGAGGCTTGCACCCATGCGCCGGTGGCATGGCCGCCATATTTGTGCCACCATAAGGCGTTCGGCACGGATTTCGCGCCATGTGCGCCGCGCTATGTGCGCCGCGCCATGCGCGCTGTGTACCGTGCCTGAGGGGCTGTGACCCCGCGTAAAGGGAGACCTGTCCCATGCCTACCATCGCCCTCGTCGATGACGACCGCAACATCCTCACCTCGGTCTCGATCGCCCTGGAGGCCGAAGGCTACCGCATCCAGACCTACACGGACGGGGCTTCGGCGCTCGACGGCCTGCGCCAGTCGCCGCCGGACCTTGCGATCTTCGACATCAAGATGCCGCGCATGGACGGGATGGAGCTGCTGCGGCGGCTGCGCCAGAAGTCCGACCTGCCGGTCATCTTCCTGACCTCGAAGGACGAGGAGATCGACGAACTGTTCGGTCTCAAGATGGGCGCGGACGACTTCATCTGGAAGCCGTTCTCGCAACGCCTTCTCGTCGAGCGCGTCAAGGCCGTGCTGCGCCGCTTCGCTCCGAAAGACCCGGCCGCGGCGCCCCGCGAAACCGACGCCAAGGCGCTGGAACGCGGCCAGCTCTCCATGGACCCCGAGCGCCACACCTGCACCTGGAAGGGCGAGCCGGTGACGCTGACGGTCACGGAGTTCCTGATCCTCCAGGCGCTCGCCCAGCGCCCCGGCGTCGTGAAGAGCCGCAACGCGCTCATGGACGCCGCTTACGACGATCAGGTCTACGTGGACGATCGCACCATCGACAGCCACATCAAGCGGCTGCGGAAGAAGTTCAAGGCCGTCGATTCAAGCTTCGACATGATCGAGACCCTGTACGGCGTCGGCTACCGCTTCAAGGAAGGGTAGGGCGCAAGGCTTGCGCCCCGCGAGCATGGACGCTCTCAAGCCGATCGAGATCGGGGCGACGCCGCCCCGGCGGCGCAAGCGGCTCCGCCTCCTGGTGCGAGCCCGCGCGCTGTGGCGCGGGCTCGTGCTGCGCGCCTCGTCCAGCCTGACGCGCCGCATCGTCGTCCTCAACCTCGCCGGCCTCGTCGCCCTTCTGGTCGGGTTTCTTTATCTCAACCAGTTCCGGCAGGGGCTCATCGAGGCGCGCGTGCAAAGCCTCCTGACCCAGGGCGAGATCATCGCCGGCGCCATCGCGGCCTCTGCGACGGTGGAGACGGACACCATCACGATGGACCCCGACCGCCTCCTGCAGATGCAGGCGGGCGAGACCGCGGGCCCCAGCGACGAGGGCTCCTCGCCGCTCGAATTCTCGATCAACCCGGAGCGGGTCGCGCCGCTGCTGCGCCGGCTCGTGAGCCCGACCCGCACGCGGGCGCGCATCTACGACCGCGAGGGTTCGCTTCTTCTCGACTCCCGCTCGCTTTACGCCCGCGGCGACATCCTGCGGCTCGACTTGCCCCCCGTGCCGAAGCAGAACCCGAGCCTGATGGAGCGGGCCTGGAACGGGCTCCGCGGCCTCTTCCGGCGCAAGCGGTCGCGTATCCTGGAGGAGATCGGCCCGCCCAACGGGCGGAGCCTGCGCGAGGTGCAGCGCGCCCTCGCGGGTCTGCGCGCCAGCGTCGTCGGCTCCAACGCGCGCGGCGAGACCATCGTCTCGGTGGGGGTGCCGATCCAGCGCTTCCGCGCCGTCAAGGGGGCCCTGCTCCTCTCGACGCAGGGCGGCGACATCGACGCCATCATCGCCTCGGAGCGGTTCGCGCTCCTCCAGGTGTTCCTCGTCGCGGTTTTCGTGATGATCGTGCTCTCGCTCCTGCTCGCGGGCACGATCGTCAACCCCGTCCGCCGCCTCGCGGACGCCGCCGAGCGCGTGCGGCGCGGGGTGAAGGTGCGTCAGGAGATCCCGGACTTCACCACGCGCTCCGACGAAATCGGGCATCTCTCCGGCGCGCTGCGCGACATGACCCGCACGCTTTACAACCGCATCGAGGCGATCGAGCGGTTCGCGGCCGATGTCGCCCATGAACTGAAGAATCCGCTCACCTCGCTGCGCAGCGCGGTCGAGACGCTCCCGCTGGCCCGAACCGACGATTCGCGCACGCGCCTGCTCGCCATCATCCAGCACGACGTGCGGCGTCTCGACCGTCTCATCAGCGACATCTCGGACGCATCGCGCGTCGACGCCGAACTGGCGCGCGCCGACGCCGAGCCTCTGGATGTTGCGAAGCTGCTGGAGACCGTGGTGGCGGTCGCCAACGAACGAAGGCGCGAGCACGATCCGCGCATCGCGCTGACCGTCGAGCCGCACGCGCGCGGCCGGGATGCGTTCTTCGTCCTCGGGCACGACAGACGGCTGGCGCAGGTCGTCAACAACCTGATCGACAACGCGCGCTCGTTCTCGCCGTCCGACGCCGTCGTGAGCGTCATCCTGAAGCGGACCCGGTCCAGCATCGAGATCGCGGTCGAGGACCAAGGGCCCGGCATCCCGCCGCACGCCCTCGATCTGGTCTTCGAGCGTTTTTATACCGACCGGCCCGAGCAAGGGTTCGGGCAGAACTCAGGGCTCGGCCTGTCGATCTCGCGCCAGATCGTGGAGGCGCACCGAGGTCGAATTTGGGCCGAGAACCGGCTTGGGCCGCTCGAAGCGGACGGGGACCAGCGGCGGCTCGGGGCGCGCTTCGTCGTCAGCCTGCCGGCGCTCAGGTAGGCCGCCTGCGATGTCGGGCGCGACGATCCATGCGAGCTGCGTCGTGTTCGGCGAGGCGGGCGTCCTCATCCGGGGGGCGTCCGGCTCCGGCAAGTCGGCCCTGGCGCACATGCTGCTCGCCGCGGCGTCCGGGCGCGACGGCTTCGCCCGCCTCGTGTGCGACGATCGCGTCCGCGTCGAGCGCCGGAACGGGCGTCTTGTGGCTCGCGCGGTCCCGCAAATCGCAGGCCGCATGGAGGTGCGCGGCGTCGGGCTCCTGGCGTTTCCGCATGAGCCGTCGGCCGTCGTCCGCCTGGTCGTCGACTGCCTGAGCGATGCGCCGACGCGCCTGCCAGTTCCGGCGGAGCAGATGGATGCGATCGAAGGCGTCATCCTGCCGCGCCTCGCGCATCGGGTGGAGCCCGCCCTGACGCGAATCGTTCTCCGGCGCTTGCGTGACCTTCACGACACGGTCGTGACGGAACGGTGAACAATTCGTCGCAATGCTCTTGCGCTTCGCTTCGCAGTGCACAAAATAGCCGGCTTCGCCCCACGGGTGCCTGAACGCTGTGCACATGATTGGAATGGTGCTCGTCACCCACGGCCAACTGGCGGTTGAGTTCCGGGCCGCGCTGGAGCATGTGGTCGGCCCGCAGGCTCAGCTCGAGACCATCACCATCGGACCCGACGACGACATGGAGTCGCGGCGCAAGGACATCATGGCCGCCGTGCGTCACGTCAATTCGGGCGACGGCGTCGTGGTGCTGACCGACATGTTCGGCGGGACGCCCTCGAACCTTGCGATCTCGTGCATGAACGGCGGCTCGGTCGAAGTGGTCGCCGGCATCAACCTGCCGATGCTGATCAAGCTTGCGAGCGTGCGCGACGAGGAGCCGCTGGGCGACGCCGTGCTGCACGCTCAGGAAGCCGGACGCAAATACATCAACGTCGCCTCTCGCGTCCTGGCCGGCAAATGAGCGCCGAACAGACGGCCTTGAGC
>JAJKJG010000137.1 GCA_021154065.1 Methylobacterium sp. | reverse complement strand
GGGCCGGGTTGTTGAACAGCATCCAGCCGGTCGATCCCTCCCGGCGCAGGATCATCCTGTCCGTTCCGCCCACCGATCCGTCCATCCGCGTCCTCCCGGCCATCGCCAGCCTTAAGGGTTGTAGCCGATGCCGGTGAGGAGGAGATAGCCGCGCAGCGCGGGGCGCTCGCGCCGGATCAATAGGCGTTCCGATAGGCCCGGCGGGACAGGACGGTGCGGCCCATGATCTGCAGGTCGAGGGCAAGCGACCAGTTGTCGATATAGTAGAGGTCGTACTCGACGCGGCGCCGCATCGCGTCCTCGGTGTCGGTCGCGCCGCGCAGCCCGTTGACCTGCGCCCAGCCGGTGATGCCCGGCTTGACGTTGTGGCGGCGGGCATAGAGCCCGATGCGCCGCTCGAAGGCCTGGTTGTGCGGCACCGCGTGCGGCCGCGGGCCGACGAGCGACATGTCGCCGATGAGCACGTTCAGCAGCTGCGGCAGCTCGTCGATGTTCCAGCGCCGCAGCAGGCCGCCGATCAGCGTCACGCGCTCGTCGCCGCGGGTCGCCTGGCGGACCTGGTGGTCGTCGTGGACCCGCATGGTGCGGAATTTGTAGATCCGGAACGGCTTCTGGTTGAAGCCGTAGCGCTGCTGGCGGAACACCGCCGGCCCGGGGCTGTCGAGGCGGATCAGGGCCGCGATGAGGAGAAAGAATGGCAGCAGCAGCACGAGGCCGAGCGCCGCGCCGACGATGTCGAACAGGCGCTTCGCGACGACCTCGAGGAACGTGAGCGGCGGGCGCGCGAGGCACAGCGTCGCCATGTCCGAGACCTTGATGATCTGCACCTTGGCGAAACGGTCGAGGATGCGCTCGGGGCCGAGATGGATCGAGACCGGCAGGGTCATGAGCCTGTCGACGACGCGCTCGATCGTCTCGGTGTCGGACCAGGGCAGGATCACGAAGACGTCGTCGGGATGGAGCGCGCGGCCGATGAGCGCGGCGCGATCGAGGTCGGGCTCGAGGCTGCCGTTCGATTGCAGCACCGCCTGGCCGACGATCTCGAAGCCGAGATTCCAAGGCTGGTAGCGGCGCGCAAAAGCCTCGATCGCGGCGCGCTCGCCGACGAGCAGCACGCGGCGCGCGGCGACCTGGCCGGTCTTGCTCGCCCGCACGACGAGCCGGATCACGAGCCAGCGCCAGAGCATGATGGCGCCGATGCCGGCGAAGTAGAGCAGGATGACGTTGCCGCGCGACAGCTCGGCCCCCGACTTCGCCATCACGCTGATGGCGAGCGTGTAGAGGAAGGCGATGTTCCAGCTTGCAAGCGGACGTCGGATCCGGCTCGTCGGCGCGATGTAGAGCGGCAGCGCGTAGTCGCCGATGAAGGCGTTCGCCGAAAGGAAGATCAGCGCCACGACGCCGCCGAGCGCGATGAAGTTCACGAGCTCGCCGTAGCTGTCGTGGACGATAAGGTGATAGCCGATGCCGCAGGCGACCGAGGTCGCGCCGATGATCAGGATCTCGGCGAGCGCCGTACCGAGCCCGAACGCCCGCCACGCCGAGCTCGCGGTGCGCAGCCGCGTCAGGCGCCGTCCTTCTTGAAGCTGCGTCAACTGCGTCATGCGGCGATGCGGACTGCGATGTCCGTGCCAGCGCGATCGTGCCGAAACGGGACAGGCGACGGCGGCATGTGCCTTGCTCGACGACGCCGGAGTCAGTCGAAGCGAAGGCCCGCGCGTGCGCATCCTCGTCGTTCATAACCGATACCAGGTCCGCGGCGGCGAGGACGTCGCGGTCGACGATGAGATCGAGGCCCTGCGCCGGGCCGGGGTCGAGGTGATCGCGCGCATCGTCGAGAACGACGGCATCGGCGGCTGGCCGGCGAAGCTGCGCGCGGCGCTCGGCACCGCGCATTCCGCGTCCGGCGTGCGGCTGGTCCGGGAGGCGATCCGCGACACGCGCCCGGACGTCCTGCACGCGCACAATTTCTTCCCGCTGCTCTCCCCGGCGATCCACGCCGCGGCCCAGGCCGAGGGCGTCGCGACCGTCCAGACGCTGCACAATTTCCGCACCGTCTGCGCCGGCGGCCTTTTGATGCGCGACAGCCGCCCGTGCGAGACCTGCATCGGCGCGTCGCCCTATTGGGGCGCCTGGCACGCCTGCTACCGCGGCTCGCGCGCCGGCTCGCTCGCCGCCGCCCATATGATCGACGCCCACCGCCGCGGCGGCACCTGGCAGAACCACGTCGACCGCTTCGTCGTCCTCTCCGCCTTCGCCCTTGAGCGCTTCGAGCGGGCGGGCTTCCCGCCGGAGAAGATGATCGTCAGACCGAGCAGCGTCGACGATCCGGGCCAGCCCGAAGAGGGCGAGCGCGCCGGCATCGTCTATGCCGGGCGGCTCAGCGACGAGAAGGGCGTGAGGGTCCTGATCGAGGCCGCGCGCCGCGCAACCTTCCCCCTCGAGATCATCGGCGAGGGGCCGCTTGCGGCCGAGCTCGCCGCCGCAGCGCCCGACCATGTACGGTTTCGGGGTCCGCTCCCGCGCGAGGAGGTGAGACGGCGGATCGCATCGGCCGAAGCCGTGGTGGTTCCCTCGCTCTGCTACGAGGGCTCGCCGCTGGTGATCGCCGAGGCCTTCGCGGCAGCGACCCCGGTCGTCGCGGCGCGGATCGGGGCGCTGCCGGACCTCGTGCAGGAAGGCCGGACAGGCCTGCTGGCACCGCCCGGCGATGCCGACGGCCTCGCGGCCGAGCTGATGCGGATCGGCGCCGATCGGCTGCGGCCCGGCTGATGGGCAGGCAAGCGCGGGCTCACTACGAGACCGCGTGGAGCCCGCCGGCGAGTCTCGCGGCGCTCATGCGCGTCTATGCGGAAGCCATCGCCCTTTCCCGCGGCAGAGCCCATGGGCGCCATCGCGCCCCCTCCGCCATGGTTCCGGCGCTTGGAGGCGACCATGGGGCATGATCGCGAGACGCCCCGCTTCGAGCTTTGCGGCGTTCCGGTCTCGGTCATCGACATGGACGGTCTCGTCGCCGCCGTCGAGCGCCGGCTGCGCGACGGCGGCCCGGAAGAGCCGGGAAGCTTCATCTGTTTTCGCGACGCGCATGGCATCGTGCGGTCGCAGGACGATGCGCGGCTGCACGACGCCCATCGCGACGCCTTCCTGATCGCGCCCGACGGCAAGCCGCTCTCGATCGTCGGCCGCCTGCGCGGCTTTCGCGGCATCGGCCAGGTGCCCGGGATCGAGGCGATCGAGGTTCTGTGCCGGGCGGGAATAGCGCCGGGGTGGCGCCACTACTTCCTCGGCGGCGCGCCCGGCGTCGCCGCCGAGCTCGCCGAGGCCATGTCGCGGCGGGTCCCCGGCCTCAAGGTGGTCGGAACCGAGGCGCCGCCGTTCCGGGACGAGACGCCGGACGAGCTCGCGGCGATGCGCCGACGCATCCGGCGATCGCGCGCCGACATCATCTGGATCGGCCTCGGATCGCCCAAGCAGGAGCTCTGGATGGCGGCGAACGCCCCGCATCTCCCCGGCACGATCGCCATGGGCGTCGGCGCCGCCTTCGACGTCCATACCGGACGCGTCGCCCGCGCCCCCCGGCTGGTGCGCGCGGCCGGCCTCGAATGGGCCTACCGGATCGCGGGCGAGCCCGCCCGGCTGTGGCGGCGCTACGCCGAGGTGGTGCCGCGCTTCCTGTGGCTCGTCGCCCGCGAGGAGATCAAAGGCAGGCTTCCGGGCGCGCGCCCATCCATCGGCTCAGCGCAGCCGCCTCAGGCGCGACGCGATTGACCATGTGGCGAGATTCCGGCGGCAGCGCCTTCGCCGCCGCTGCTTTGCAAAGCGTTAGGCTGCCGGCGCTACCCTCGCCACGGTACGAAGGCGAAGCGATCGTGGATTTCATCGTGCATGCGAGCCACCGGGCGTCCCGGACGGCGGTTCTGCCGCGATCCGTCGCGCGCGGCGTGCTCCTGCCGCGCGCCGGCGGCGGCATCGCCGTGGAGATCGTCGACGCCGATGCCTTCGCCGGCCTCGCGCTCCCCTGGCGCGCCCTCGTCGCTGAGGCCGCCGAGCCGAACGTCTTCATGGAGCCAGCCCTGGTCCTGGCCGCCCAGCTTGCCGACCGGAGCACCCCGATCAAGGTCCTCCTCGGCTGGCGCTCCGGCCCGGACGGCCGGCAGCTCGCCGGGGCCTGGGCGTTCGCGGTCAGGAAGGGCGTCCTGCCGCGGCTGCAGGCCCCGGCCGCTCCGCTCGCGGCGCTCGCAAGCCCGGTGATCCGTTCGGACTGCGTCGAGGACGTGCTCGAGAGCTGGTTCCAGGCGCTCGCCGACAGCCGCGCCCTGCCGAAGATCCTCGAGCTGCGGGCAATGCCCGACGAAGGCCCGATCAGGGATGCCCTCGACCGGGTGGTGAGGCGCCACCGCTCGAACTGTCTCGCGATCGAACGCCGCGAGCGCGCGGTGCTGCGGTCATCGCTACCCGGCGCGGCGTATCTCGAACGCTCGGTTTCGGGCAGCCGCCGGCGCAAGCTCCGCCAGCTGCGATCCCGTCTCGCCCGCAAGGGCGCCGTCGCCTATCACCACCACACCGGTCCGGAGGCGGTCGCTCTCGCGACCGAGGCGTTCCTCGCCCTCGAGGCGCGGGGGTGGAAGGGCCGCCGCGGCAGCGCGGTCGGATGCGACGAGCGTCTCGCCGCGTTCACCCGCGCCGCGATGGCGGGACTCTCCGCCGAAGGCCTCGCCGCGGTCACGTCGCTCACCCTTGACGGGGAGCCGGTCAGCATGGGGGTGGTCCTGCGCTCCGGCGGCACCGCCTATACCTGGAAGATCGCCTATGAGGAGGCCGCGGCGGCGTTCTCGCCGGGCTACCTCCTGGCGCTCGAGGACACCGCCGCGTTCCTCGCCGACGATACGGTCGCTGAGGTCGATTCCTGCGCCAGCGCCGATTTCGGCATCATGGCCGAGGTCTGGAGCGAGCGGAAAAGCGTCGCCGATTTCTACATCGACGTCCGCAGCGGCGCCTCGCTGCGCTTTCGCGCGATGATGCTGCTCGTTGCAGCGATGGAATCGCTGCCGCGGCTGCGGCGCAAGCTGCGCGGCCGCGAGCAGCTGCGGCGGCTCTACTCTGAGAAAGCTCCTGCCGCCGGCGTGAGGCGGGCCACCGCCTCACGGTTGCGTTTCGTTATGGGACAGAAACCCTGGCCTTGAACCTGCACGCGCGATCCTGTCCGGACCGTTTCTCCGCGATCTCGTGAACGGATCAGCCGATGGCACGCGCCCACGCCGATACCCTCGATTTCCCGACCAGCCGAGGCTCGCTGCACCCCGGCGGCGAGGCGGTGACGATCGACCTGCGCCGGCTCCTCGCCACCCTTCGGCGGCGCGCCTGGCTGATCCTCCTCGTCACCGCGCTCTTCGTCGCCGCGGCGATCGCCTTCCTGGCGCTGACGCCGCCGCGTTTCGTCGCGACGGCGCAGATCATCGTCGACCCGCGCGGGCTGCAGGTGCTCGACAAGGACATCAACCCGCGCGCCCAGAACCCCGACGCCCACGTGCCGCTCATCGAGAGCGAGATGCGGGTGCTCAAGTCGACGAAGGTGCTCGACCTTTTGATCGACCGCGAAGGCCTCGAGCGCGATCCCGAATTCACCAAGGGGCGCTGGTCGCCGGTCGCCGCCTTGAAGTCGCTCGCCGCCGACCTCTTCGGCCGCGAGCGGCGCGCGCCGGACCTGCGCGTCGCCGTGCTGAACGAGCTCGACGAGCGCGTCGCCGTTCGCCGCGCCGAGCGCAGCTTCGTCATCGACATCACGGTCATGACCCGGGACGCGGAGAAATCGGCCCGCTTGGCCAACGCGCTCGTGCACGCCTACATGGAGGAAAGCGCCGCAGCGCAGGCCGAATCCGCCCGCCGCTCCGGCGAGGCGCTCTCCTCGCGCCTCGAGGAGCTGCGCGGCCGCGTGCGCGAGGCCGAGGACCGGGTCGAGCAGTTCAGGGCCCAGAACAACATCGTCAGCACCAGCGGACGGCTCGTCGGCGAGCAGCAGCTGACGGAGTTGAACAACCAGCTCGGCGTGGCGCGGACGCGCACCGCCGAGGCGCGCGCCAAGGTCGAGCAGATCGAACGCCTGCACCGCGGCGACGCCGGTGCGTTCACCGAGGCCGTGCAGTCGCAGACCGTCATGACGCTGCGGGCGCAATTTGCCGAGATCAAGCGGCGGCACGCCGATCTCGCGACGAAGCTCGGCGAGCGCCATCCCGACATGGCCGCGATCGAGCGCGAGCTGCGCGACGCGCAGGCTGCGATCTCGTCCGAGGTGGCGCGGATCGCCCGGGCGGCGCGCGCGGATTTCGAGCGCGCCAAGGCCAGCGAAAGCGCCCTGCAGGCGAGCCTCGACAATCTCAGCCGCAACGCGGTCTCGACGAGCCAGGCTTTCGTGAAGCTGCGCGAGCTCGAGCGCGAGGTCGAGGCGAGCCGGGCCGTCTATCAGAGCGCGCTCGTGCGCACGCGGGAGCTGAAGGAGCAGACCCTCGTCGACACGACGAATGTGCGCCACATCACGGTCGCGACGCCGCCGCTTCGCGCCTCGAATCCCCCGGCCGCGCTGGTGCTGCCGCTGGCGCTCGCGGCCGGCCTGTTCGCCGGCGGGGCGGCGGTGTTTGCCGGCCGCGCCTTCGACCGCAAGGTGCGCTCCCGCGACGACCTCGAGCGGGCGATCGGAATGCCGGTGCTCGGCCGCGTGCCGCGCCCCTCGGCCGATTCGCCGCTCGCGAGCTTCGAGCCCGCGACGCCCGAAGCCAAGGCGTTCCGGCAGCTCCTCGACGAGATCGGCGCCGCCTCCGGGCGAACGCTGCCGCGCTCGATCGGCGTCGTCTCGGTCGAGCCGGATAGCGGCTCGGCGAACGTCGCCTTCAACCTCGCGCGCGCCGCCGCGGCGCTCGGCGACCGCGTTCTCCTCATCGACGCGAGCGTCGAGCAGCGCCATCTCACCGTCCTTCTCGAATGCGACCGGCAGCCCGGGCTGGGGCTGTGCGCGGCGCAGGAAGCGCTCGACCTTCGCGCCTTCATCGTCTCGCTTCAGGGCGCGGGCGTCGATTTCCTGCCTTCGGACGAAAGGGCGGCGGCGGAGATCCGCCGCTTCGGCAGCGCCGGCCTGACGCGCCTCCTGCGCGAGGCGCTGGCGCGCTACACGCTCGTCGTGATCGATCTCGGCTGCCCGTCGCGGGAGCCGGTGGCGCGGACCGGCGGCATGGCGGAAGCCGCCGTGGTCCTGGTCGAGCTCGATCGCAGCGCGTTCGAGACCATCAAGGCCGCGGTCGCGGCCCTGCGTTCGGCGCAGATCCGCGTCGCCGGGCTGGCGCTCTCCGGCCGCGCCCTGCGCGCGGCCTGAAGATGAGCGCGACTGCGTCATGAGCAGGCAAGCCGACGCCGCGGCGGCCCTGGGCTGGTCGCCCGCCACCATCGCGATCCCGGCCGCGGCGCTGCGGCGGGCGTTCGCGGTCGCCGCGATCCTGATGGCCGCGAACGCCTTCTATGGCTTCTTCACCGGCGCACCGCCAGAGGTCGGGCCCGGCGAGATCGTCGAGGTCTCGGCGCGCGGCAGCCGCGCCTATGTGGCCTTGTGGCTCCTCCTCTATGGGGTCTGCGGCCTCCTCGTGCTGCGCGAGGCGTGGCGGCGCGGCCTCGAGATCCGCCTCGTCGCCCTGATCCCTTTTGCCCTGTTCGTGATCGCCTCGGCGACGTGGTCGTACAATCCATGGTCGAGCGTCGTGTTCTGCGTGATGCTGACCCTCAACATCGTGGTCGCGGCGGCGCTCGCGGCGCAGGTGCACCCGCGCGAGCTCATGGCGCTCCTCGCCTGGACGGTGACGGTCCTCGTCGCGATGTCGCTCGTGCTCCTCGTCGTCGATCCGGCCTCCGCCGTCTCGACGCCGGACCGTCCCGGCATCTTTATCCCCGGCGAGCTCTACGGCGTCTTCAGCCACAAGGTTTCGCTCGGAACCTATGCGGCGATCGCGCTGCTCGTCCTGTTGTTCTCGCCCGAGGACTTTCCCGGCCCGCTGACGCGGTGGGGCTCGATCCTCATCTGCACCGTCGGCTTGTTGTTCTCGAACTCCGCCTCCTCCATCGTCGCGCTCGCGGTCGCGTCCGCGCTTCTTGCCGCGACGCGACGTTTCCCGGGCGGGCGGGCGGCGCTGTTCGGCGCGACCGTCCTCGTCGTCGTCGCGGTTTCGATTGCGCTTCCCTTCGTCGACGCGAGCTCGGTCGCACAGGTTTTCGGGCGCCCGCCGACGCTCACCGGGCGGACCTCGTTCTGGTCGCTCGCCCCGGACTACATCATGGAGCGCCCCTTCTTCGGCTACGGCTATGCCGGCTTCTTCGAGCCCGATCCGTACTCGCGGGTCTGGGACCTCTGGGCCGCGGCCGAATGGTTCTTCACGCCGAACTTCCACAACAGCGCCCTCGACGTGACGATCGCGCTCGGCTTCGTCGGCCTTGGCGCTTATCTCGCCCTGCTCCTGACCGCGAGCCGGGTCCACGGCAACCGCAGCCTCGGGCGCAGCGCCGGGCTTCTCGCCGCCGTCATCGTCCTCGTCGCGGTCGGCTCGGCGACCGACTTCCAGCTCATGCGCCACAACGCGCTGCCGACCGTCCTGCTCTTCTATGCCTTCCTGGTCGGCGGGCGGCGCTATGCCATGACCGGTTCGGCGGCAGACCAACGATGAGCGCGACGCAGCCCGCCTTCGCCCGCTCCGGCGAGGAGATGACGCCGCCGGCGACGCTCGCCGACCGCGCCAAGCGCACGGTGCTGCGCAAGGTCGTCGACCGGCTGCGCCCGCTGGCCTACCGGCGCGGCGCGGGCGGCATCCGCTGCCTCACCTTCCACTACCTGTTCGACGACGAGCGCGAGCGTGCCGACCGCCTCTTCCGGGCGCTGAAGCGCGAAGGCGACTTCGTCACCACGGCCGAGCTCCTCGCCGCCCTCGAAGGCGCGCCGGCCCGCTCCGAGCGCTTGCTCCACCTCTCGATCGACGACGGCTTCGAGAACATTGCCGCCGTCGCCCACCCGATCCTCAAAGGGCTCGGGATTCCCTACAGCCTCATGGTCTGCCCGGGCTTCGTCGGCGGCGGCGCCGAGGCGCTCGACCGCTTCCGCCGCAACGCCCGCTACGCGCGGCCGCTGCCGCTCGCCGACTGGGATGCGCTCGCCCGCCTCGTGGCCGACGGCGTCGAGATCGGCGCCCATACCCTGACCCATCGCGAGCTGTCGCGGCTCTCCGGTGACGAGCTGCGCGAGGAGATCGCCGCCCCGAAGGCGATCATCGAGCGCCGCCTCGGGCGGTCCTGCGCCTCCTTCGCCTGGCCCTTCGGCCGCAGCACCGCGATGTCCGAGGAGGCGCTGGCAATCGCCCACGACGCCGGCTATCGCGCCGTTTTCTCGAGCCTGCGCGGTACGCTCGAGCCCGGCCGCGGCGTCCCGGCCTACCTGCCGCGCCACCACTTCGAGCCGTCCTGGCCGCTCGACACCGTGGTCTATTACGCGACCCGCGCCGAGCCCGCCTTCGCGCCGCAGCCGCTTGCCGGCCATGGCCGCTGAACGCTTCCTCGCCGCCATTCTCGCCCTCGCGGCGACTGGGCTGGTCATTCCGGCTGCAGGCGCTGCGCGGGCCGAGGGGCAGCCCGTCGTCATCCGCGTCGACCCGGCCCGGAAGGGACCGGCGACCGACGCCGTGGTCAGGACCGTGCCGGAGGCGCTGGCGCGCGCAGCGGCGCTCCGCAGCCGACCGCAGGCGACCGCGGCCATCGTCATCGAGCTCGCGGCCGGCATCCACCGCATCGACCGCGCGATCAGGATCGGGGCGGATGCCGGCGGACGGCCGGGCGCACCGCTGATCCTGCGCGGCGCAAAGGACGGCATCGCGCGCCTCAGCGGCAGCATCCCGCTGGCGCTGGTCAAGCACCCGCCGCCCGCGGCTGCGGCACCGGAAATCCGCGACCGCATCCTCGCCTATCGCCTGCCGGGCGCCGCTGCGGCGGTCCGCAGCATCGAGGTGCAGCGGATCCACTCGAAGCCGGCGCCTCCGGTCGGGCTCGAGCTTTTCGACGACGTCGGAGCCCTCGTCCCGGCCCGCTGGCCGAACGAAGGCTGGGCGAAAGTCGAGCGCCGCGGCGGCTCCCCGACGAGGCCTGGAATTGCCATCGAGCCCGGACGCGCCGAGCACTGGCGCAGTGAGCGCGATCTCTGGATCGCGGGCTATTTCGGCGAGGATTGGTCGTTCGAGACCCTGCCGGCAGCAATCGTGCACGGAGCCGGCACCCTCGCCCTTGCGGCGGACCCGCTCTACCGGTTGCGCGACGGCGCGCGCTTCTACGTTTCGCACGCGGCGGCCGAGCTCGACGCACCGGGCGAGTGGTGGCGGGACCGCGAGGCCGGGGTCGTCCACGTCATTTTGCGCGGCTCGCGCGACATCGAGGCCTCGCTGGCGAGGCACCTCCTCGAGATCGACGGCGCGAGCGACGTCCGTGTCGAGAACCTGACCTTCGAACGCTCGCGCGGCGACGCCATCCGGGTGAGCGGCGGGACGGACGTCGTCGTCGAAGGCTGCACGGTGCGATGGGTCGGCGGGCGCGGGGTCGTCTTCGAGCGCTCGCTGCGCTCGGGCGTGCGCCGCTCGATCATCAGCGACACCGGCGAGGGCGGAATCACGCTCGCCGGCGGCGACCGCGAGACGCTCGCTCCGTCGGGCCTGTTCGCCGAGGACACGATCATCCGGCGCTTCTCGCGGCTCGGACGGACCTACAAGTTCGCGGTCGAGGTCGAGGGCGTCGGGGCCCGCGTCGCCGGCAATTTCATCGCCGATGCGCCCCATACCGCGATCCGCTTCCAGGGCAACGACCACGAGATCGTTCTGAACGAGATCGCCAACGTCGCGACCGAGACCTCGGACGCCGGCGCGATCTACACCGGACGCGACATCGCGGCGCAAGGCACGGTCGTGCGGCACAACTTCATCCACGACATCGCGCCGGCGTCCGGCTTCGAGGTCAAGGGCATCTATCTCGACGATATGGCGAGCGGCACCACGATCGAGGGCAACCTCTTCCTGCGCGTGCAGCAGCCGGTGTTCATCGGCGGCGGTCGCGACAACATCGTGCGCGGCAACCTCTTCGCACTGTCGTCGCCGGCGGTCCATATCGACGGCCGCGGCACCTCGTGGCCCGGACCGCGGATCGACGACCCTTCGAACGAGGTGCAGATCGCGCTCCGCCACGTGCCGACGGCATCGCCGATCTGGCGCGCCCGCTACCCGCGCCTTGCCGCGCTGATGGAGGACGACCCCGCCGCCGCAAAGCGCAACACCGTCGCCGATAACGCGCTTATCGCCTCCACCCTGCTGCGGATCGAGCCCGACGCCGACCTGCGCCGGCAGGCGATCGGCGACAACCGGACGCTCGACGACTTCGCGCTCGGCGCCATGCCGGTCGAAGCGGCGGCACGCGAGGCGCGGCGGGCGAGCGCCTTCGCGCCGCTTCAGCGCAGGCTCGAAAGCGCCACGCTTCGTGCCATGCCGCTCGATCGCATGGACCGCGCCGCGATCCTCGCCGAGATGCTCGGCATCGAGGACCATCGCGGCCCCGAAGCCGCGTTCCAGGCACGCCGCCCCGTCGGAGAGAAGCCTTGAAAGCGGCGATCGTCACCGGGATCGTGACGCCCTACACCCACCGTGGGTTCGAGGCGCTCGGCCGCCGGCTCGACGGCGCGCTGCATGTCTTTGCCTGCAGCGACCACGAGCCCGGCCGGCACTGGCAGCTCGCGCCGGCGGCCGCCTATCGCCGGCGGACGCTCGCCGGGCTTCGCCTGCATCGCAGCTATGTCAGCCACCTCTATCTGAACCCCGGGATCGTCCCGGCGCTCATCGGCTCCGGCTTCGACGTCATCGCCATCTGCGATTTCTCGCCGACCATGATGATGGCGGCGGCGATCGGTTTTGCCGCCGGCATCCCGGTCGTCATCCAGACCGACGCGCAGCCCGAGACCGACCCCGGGCAATGGTCGCGCCCGCACCGGCTGGCGCGCCGCATGATCGTGCCGCGCTGCGCCTTCGGCATCGGCGCGAGCCGCGGCAGCCTCGAGGTGCTCGAGCGCTACGGGCTTAGCCCCGGCCGCGGCGTCCTCGCGCCGCTGGCGCCCGGGTGGGATTTCGCCGGCGCGCCGCCGCCCTTCGAGGCGCGGCCCTTCGACCTCATGTTCTGCGGCCACCTCGACGAGGACCGCAAAGGCGCGCTGTTCTTCGTCGACGTGGTGCGCGGCTGCATCGCGCGCGGCTTCACGCCCAGCGTTCGGGTCACCGGCGACGGCCCGCTTCGCGGCGAGGTCGAGGCACGCCTTCGCGCCGCCGGCGTCGAGGCGCGGTTCGACGGCTATCTGCCGCAGGACGGGCTTAGCGCCGCCTATGCCTCGGCGAAGCTGTTCCTGTTCCCGTCCCGCGGCGATCCGTGGGGGCTCGTCGCGAACGAGGCCCTGCAGTGCGGCACGCCGGTGATCGTCTCGCCCCATGCCCGCGCCGGCATCGAGCTCGTGGCGCCGTTCGAGGCCGGCAGCGTCGTCGAGCTTTCCGTCCCGCCATGGGTCGATACGGTCCTTTCCTACCTCGCCGACCGCCCGCGCTGGCAGGCGGCGCAGCGCCGGGCCGCGGCCGCCAGCCGCTCCTTCTCGGTCGAGGCAATGGTGGCGGGCGTCCACGACGCGTTCCTGCGTGCGAGGGAACCGCGCGCCCGCCTCGTGCAGGAGCGCGGATGAGCGCGCCGCGCGCCATCGCTTCGGCGCCGCTGGCCGGGCGCGCGCGCGCCGCCGTACTGCCGGTGCTCGCGCGCCGGGCCCGGCGCCTCCTCGACCACGAGGGCGCCTGGTCGGCGGCGGCGCAGGCGCTCGCCAGCGGGATGAGCTTCGTTGTCTCGATCTTGGCGGCGCGGCTCCTCGGCGTCGCCGAGTTCGGCCAGTTCGTGCTCATCCTGGCCGGCGTCTTCATCGTCGGGACGCTGCAATACCAGGTCGTCTCCGGGCCGATGATGACGGTCGCCGGCCTGCGCCGGCGCTCGGACGCCTATTACGGCGCCGTCACGCGCTGGCTCATCCTCGTCTCGCTCCTCTCAGGGCTCGCGATCGCCGCCTATGTCCTCGCCTTGACGGGCTGGCAGACCGGACGGGCGCGGCTCGACCTCGCGCTCGCGGGCTTCACCGTCGGCATCGGCATCGTCCTGCATGACGGGCTGAAGCGCATCCTGTTCGCCCATCACCGGCCGCGCGCCGCCTTCGCCTTCGAGGCGCTGCGCTACGGCTTGTTCGCGCTTGCCGCCGGGCTCGGCTGGCTCCTGTTCGGGGTGAGCGCCGCCGGCCTCCTGTTCTGCGTCGGGCTGGCGCCGATCGTCGTCGCGCTGCCGATGCTCGCGCCGCGGTTGCGGGCGGTCCCGCGCCATCGCCTGAAGCGCATCGTGCTCGGCCGGCATTGGCGCATCGGACGCTGGATGGCCCTGATGGTGCTGGTGTCGCTCGCCCACGAGCACGTCGTGACGATCGCCGCCGGGATGATGCTCGGCGACTGGGCGGCGGCGGGCTTGCGCGCCGGACAGATCCTGTTCGGGCCGATCTTGATGCTCCTGATGAGCCTCGAGAATTTCGTGCCGCGGCAGGCGGCGGAGCGGCTGCGCGCCGGCGGCCGGCCGGCGCTCGCGGCGTATCTGCGGCGCGTGTTCCTCCTCGGCGGCCTGCCGGTCGCGGGCTTCTGCCTGACGGTTGCGATCTTCGAGGACCCGCTGCTGCATCTCCTCCTCGGCCCGGCCTTCACTGCCTTCGACGAGGTCGTGACCGTGATGGCCGTCGCGCCGACGCTGATCCTCGCCCGCGAGCTCGGGATGATCTACCTGCGCACGGTCGGCGAGACGCGCGGCGTGTTCATGGCCTTCGCGGCGAGCTCGGTGATCAGCATCGTCCTGCTCGTGCCGCTGATCCGCGGCTGGGGCGTCGTCGGCGCGGCGGCCGCCTTCGCGCTCGGCCACGCGCTCTCGACGACCCTCGTCATCGCCCGCGCCTGGCGCGGCGCGCGCGGCACCGCCGCCGTCGCCGGCGAACCGGTTCCGTAACGCCGCCTTCGCCGCTATGCTGCGGCCGAGCGGTCGCGAGCGGGGTGATCGGAATGAGGCGGCGCCGGTTCATCGGCCTTCTCGGCGGCGCGGCGGCATGGCCGTTCGCGGCGGGCGCGCAGCCGGCGGCGAGCGCGAAGCTCGGCATCCTCCTCTACAGCAGCCCCACCGCCGACCCGCAAACGCCGGTGGTGCTTCGCGCGCTTGCCGAGCTCGGCCATCGCGAGGGGCGCACCCTCGCCCTCGCCTATCGCTACGCGGAAGGAAGGCCCGAAAGGCTGCCCGATCTCGCCGCCGATCTGATCGAGACGAGACCGGACGTGATCCTGGCGATCGGCGGCGACGTCGCGCCGATCGCGAAAAAGACGACGCAGACGATCCCGATCGTGTTCATCACCAGCGCCGATCCCGAGAAGCAGGGGCTCGTCGCGAGCCTCGCGCGACCGGCCGGCAACGCGACCGGCGTGACCTTCCTGCAGGACGAGCTCGCATCGAAGCGCCTCGAGCTGCTGAAGGAAGCGGCCGGGAGGACATCCGAAGTCGGGTTCCTGTGGAACCCGGATCACGCGGACAACGAGGAGCGCGACGCCGAACGCGCAGCGCAGGCGCTCGGGGTTCGGCTTCATCGCCTCGGCGTCCGCGGGGCAGGCGATTTCGACGCGGCCTTCGAGGCGGCCCGCCAGGCGCGCGCCGACGCGCTCTACGTGGTGTCGTCGCGCCAGACGGTCCTGAACATCGACAGGATCGTCGGCTTCGCGAAGCAGGCTCGGCTGCCTCTGGCCGGCGGCTGGGGCGCCTGGGCCAAGGCCGGCGGGCTCCTGTCCTACGGACCCGACACCGCCGACATGGCCCGGCGCGCCGCCGCCCATATCGACCGGATCCTGCGCGGCGCGAAGCCCGCCGACCTGCCGGTCGAGCAGCCGACGAAGTTCCAGCTGGTGATCAACCTCGCCACCGCGCGAGCCCTCGGCCTCGATGTGTCGTCGAGCCTTCTCACCCGTGCCGACGAGGTGATCGAATGAGACGGCGGACGTTCCTTGCCGGGCTCGGCGCGGCGGCCGCGCCGCTGCCGC
>JAJKJG010000136.1 GCA_021154065.1 Methylobacterium sp. | reverse complement strand
TTCTCCCGGCGATAGGAGGCATCGTTCAGCAGCTGTGAACGGTTTCGATCCGCTTCTCGGATCCGCGCAATGATCGAGTCGACGGTCCGCACGCTGGCGTCGGCTCCCCTGGCTGATCCCGACGAACGGCTGAATCGGGCGGCTGAAGTTGAATCCGGGCAGCGGCGGGTCCTTCGGTCTCTTGAAAAAATACGACCAATCCACGAGCCAATTGCAGGCAACGGGAAGCATCTCCGGCGCGCGCGACGACGAGCGGTCGAGGACCTCGGCGAGCTTCTTCTGCTTGGGATAAATCGGTCCGTTCATCTGCTTGGGAGTGAGCGCATAGCTGAAACGGGCCATGACATGCCCGAAACGATAAGCCGCATGAGAAAACTCGACGGGCACGCGCCCATCATTCGTCGGGTCGAGAAAATCTTCAGGATATTTGGTTGCGCTGGAGCTGTAATATTTGTAGACCTCCGGCTCGAGCAGCAGCTTTAGAAGGTCGTTTATGATGACGCTGCGATAAGCAAGCGCTGCGATCTTGCGAGCCTCCAGGAATTGTCGGTAATTCTGAAAGTCGCTGGATGGTCCTGCTTGGGCGTCGCTCAGTTTGGCGTAGATGATGTTGTGCAGCTGGTGGAAGAGCGCCGTGAGCTGCGAGATGATGAGATGATCGTCGTTGCGCGGGTCCGCGATGAGGGCATCGGGCACACCCCGGCCTGGAGCGTCGTTGAGATAAGGGCACGCGATCCTGGCAATATCGCGAGCTGCTTGGTCCATCATGGGAAGGCCGATCTTGTTGCCCACCGGCTCGGCTTTCGGGACATGGCCGAGCCGCAGATCGTGACGCTGCTTCTTCACGTCGCCGCCGTCGATCGCGAACGGCAGCGGCGTCATCGCCGGACCGGCGCCGTAGATCGTTTCCAGCGTGAGCCGATCGATCCGATAGTCCCGGGCGAAAAACGTGGGGGGATCGTCGAGACGTGGCAGAGGAGCGGTATTGCTCACGATGTCATGCGCCGCGAGCTGGGCAAGATACGTATACCCGGCCGGGATTTCGGGGTTGTCGAGCGAGTGCTTGGCCCCCGGCCATTGGCAGAGCTTCATATGAACAGCGAGCTCTCGCATCATGTGACGAGTGGCGCGCCGTTGTTCTGGGCTTGGGCCTAGCCCACGATAGATCTCGCTCTCGGCGGCAGGCCCGAACAGATTACGACGAAGCTGTCCGCCCGAGCGCAGCTGTCCGTCCGAAGGCTCTGCTGCGTCGGCCAGGAAACCCGGTTGCGCGAACTCTTCGCTCCCGTAGAACAGCGGAAGTACCGCGCCCGGTGATCGCCCAGTCATTCGAGTTTGTCTCCCGCGACGCCGACGGTCGGGCGCACTATGATGCTGCCAGCGTGATCCCATCGTGAATCGCCCGGAGCGGCCTCCACGATGCGGCATTCGCTGGCGCCTCGGGCGCAATCGCGTGCCGATCAACGCGCGCCAGCGCTGCGCTCAACTCGCTGTCGGATCGGCGCTGCCATGCTGGCCTCGCGGCGATGACACCGTCTGCCCTTACGGCGCCTGCGGTCTCCCGCGACGGCCGCATGGTCGCGCCCTCGGTCTGCCCTGGTGACAGCGCGCCGTAACCGCGACACCGCGCAATCACGCGCCGATGACGGCGGAATCACGCCGTCCTGCGACCCCTAGCGCCGCTGCAGCCGTCCGGCTCGGATGACGCTGCGGCGCATGCAAGCGAAGCGGAGAGCGCAAATGGCCGACGTACCTGTCGATGCAAGATCCTGGAACGGGATCTCGGACGCGGACAAGCAGCGGGTGACCGAGATCCTGCGCAGCTCCGGGCTGATCGGGAAGGCCGACAAGCTCGCCGGAGCGGATCAGCGCCCGGCGCGAGCCGGCTTTGCCGCTCCGAACCCTGCCTGCGTCCTCGGATGCAACGCCGCCGAGGCGGTGGCGATC
Source organism: Methylobacterium sp. (assembly GCA_021154065.1). The sequence goes on along the minus strand of JAJKJG010000136.1, from coordinate 4,031 downwards.
GCCGGCTGCCAGGCGCTGCCGCCGCCGTTGAACGGCATCTGCGTCGCCGCCGCGCACGCCGCGGCCGACTACTGCCGAAGCCGCTGCTGACCGCCGCCGCCGCCGCGGGCAGCGGCCGATCGTTCCCCCGGGACCGTCCCGTTCGCACAAAGGGAGCATGCCACCATGGTCGTCACCCTCCTCGCCCTTACGGCGCTCGTCGCCGTCAACCTCGTCAACGGCAAGGCCGGCGGCATCGCCGCCTATGGCGGCTTCGGGCGGCCCGTCACCTGGCTCGTGACGCTCGTCCTCTTCGCCGCGCTGCTCGCCGCCGCCGGATTTCTCATCAAGAAGCGCGTCGACGGGATCTTCATCGACGAGCGCAACCGGATCAGCCTATCGCGGGTCCAGCTCGTGCTCTGGACCTTGCTCTTGGTCGGCGCGCTGTTCACCGCGGCTCTGTCCAACTTCAGCATCGGCTGGCCGACGCCGCTTCAGATCACGGTCCCGCCGAGCGTCTGGGCACTGCTCGGGATCGGCAGCTTCAGCTTCGTCGCCGCGCTCGCGATCCTGAACCGGCTGAAAGCGCAAGGCGCCGCGCCGACCAGGCTCGCCACCATCGAGGCGAGGCTAAGGGCAGCCGACCGCTTCACCGGCAGCGTCACCGCGACCGGGCCGGTGGTCGAGAAGCCGACCCCGCAGGACGCCCACCAACGACGCCGACTACGTCGATGTCGCCAAGGTCCAGCAACTCGCCTTCACCGTGCTGCTGATCGTCGTCTACGGCGCGGCGTTGTTTGCCGCCTTGGCTGCCGTGGGCGCCGGCGGCGTGCCGAAGGAGCTGACGGAGTTTCCGGCCGTCGACGGCGGCTTCGTCTCCCTCCTGGGGCTCAGCCACGCCGCCTACCTGGCCTCGAAAGCGGTCCCGAAGCCGTAGCACGCGGGCGCCGGCCGAGCCGGCCGGCTCCGCCCCCGAGTCACGCTTCGCTCACGGTGGCGTAACGGCCCGCCGCGAGGATGAGCGAAACCGAGGCCCGGCGCCCGCCGATCCCGCATACGACACGCTCGAGTTCGCAAGGAGACGACCATGAGCCAGTCCAACATCGTTGCCGACCTCTCGCACCACAACGCTCACGTCGACTTCGCCCAGGCGAAGACCGCAATCCGGGCGGTGATCCTGAAGGCGACGCAAGGGCTGCATTAGGTCGATCCGACCTACGCGGCACGCCGCCAGGCGGCGCTGGCGCAAGGCCTCCTGGTCGGGTCCTACCATTTCGGAACGCGGGCGCCGGGCGTGCAGCAGGCGCAGCACTTCCTCGCCACGGTCGGCAGCCACAACGGCCAGATCCTCGCGGTCGACATCGAGTGGACCACCGACCAGCACGGCCAGCATCTGCCGAGCATCACGCTGCAGCAGGCAAGGGATCTCGTCACCGAAATCCACAACCAGACCGGCCGCTGGCCGCTCGTCTACGGCGGCGGCGACTACCTCGCCGGGCTTCTCCACGGCGGCTCGGACGCGGTCCTTGCCGGATGCCCGCTGTGGTGGGCGCAGTACAACACCGCGCCGCACTGGCCGACGAGCACGTGGAACACCTACGCGCTGTGGCAATACACCGACGGCACCCACGGCCCGGGGCCGCATGCCGTGCCGGGCATCGGTCCTTGCGACCGCGACATCTTCAACGGCAGCCTGGACGAGCTCGAAGCGTTCTGGAGCGGCTCCGCCGCCGGCGGGCCGATGGGCCTCGTCGCAGCAAACGAGGCGCGCGCCGGCGGCGCCGCGAACCGCGGCGGAGGCGCTCCGGTCGGCGGCGAGCAGACGCCGGATGCCGACCCGGAGGGCGGCTGCGAGGCGGACGTCGACATCGCCAACGAGCGCGCGGTCGCTTTTTCCGCGCCGCCCATGCCGAAGCCGGTTCCACCGGGCAATCCGGTGCCGTTCGCGCAGAGCGCCACGCCCCCCGACGACCGGTTCTGGCCGGTGATCACGAACCATCCCTCGCGCCTCGTCGTGTCCTACGAGACGGTCGGCGGGCAGACGATCGGCAGCCCCGGCCGGCGGTTCCTTGCCAGCCGCAACGGCGGAGCGCGGTTCCACGTCGCGATCGACCTGTTCGCGCACGAGGGCGACACGGTCGTCGCCTGCGAGGCCGGCAAGATCGTCTCCTTCTACGCCTTCTATCCGTCGAGCTCGGGCGAGATGACGTATGCGCTTCTCGTCGAGCACGGCAGCTTCGTCGTCAACTACGGCGAAGTGAAAAAGAACTCGCCGCAGACCTACGGCTGGAAGGTTGGGGATGCGGTCGCCGCGGGACAGCCGATCGCGACCGTCAGCAGCACGGCGATGACGCATTTCGAGACCTACAAGAAAGGGACGGTTCACAACCAAAAATGGCTCGTCGGAAACCCGAGGCCGCCGGCGCTCCTCAACCCGACGAGCTACCTGCTCGAGCTGATATCGAGCTGAGGCACGAGAGGACGGAGGGGTTCATGAGCATTCGCAAACGGCAGGCGATCGCCTGGTGCCTGGCTTTCGCCGCAACCGCGGCGTCGGCCCACGCCCAGCCCTCCGACGTCGGCTTCGTCGAAGGCCGGCTGTCGACGGTCGCCTGGGGCCAGTACATGGCGCAGCAGTGCGAGCCGACGACGGTTTCGGGGTGGGAGGGATTCCCGACCGTGCTGTGCCGCTACCCTTCGGCTCACGGCACGGTCCCGGTCGCGATGATGAACGCCGGCCCGGGTCGCCTGGCGCGCTGGCTCGTCGCCGCGTGCCAGGACGCCGGCGCGCAGTTCCCGAAGCATTGCGCGGAACGGCTCGCGGTGCGCATCAAGTGCCAGTCGGGCAACCAGTTTCCGGTCGCCGGTTTCGTCGATGAGGGCCCGCTCTATACGTTTCGCGACGGCGTGACGGTCACCTTCGCGAGCATCGGCACCTCGTCTCTCCAGCATGCGCCGAGCCAGGCCCAGATCGATTCGGTTCTCGGCGCCGGAGCGATCGCCAAAGTCCACAGCTACGCCCGCGTCCAAGGCACCACGCGCGAGGAATATGCGGCCTTCGTTCAGCGCCCCGTCGCGAGCTTCGCCGGGCTGAACTGGCGGGCGGAAGTGCGCGCCGCGTATCAGGCGGCGTGGTCGTCGGACCGGAACGCGCTTCTGAGCGCCTGGGCGAGAGCGAACCGCTCCCTCATCGACCACAAGCTCGCGCCGGCGGCGCGGTTCGACGCGTATTGCAAGAGCGTCGCGGCAAGCTGGGCCTCGTGGGCCATCGCCGGCGAGTGATCATCGTCATCGCGGCAAACATGTAATCGCCCGGGATCGGGCTGCCTTACGGGAGGAACGAATGACACGATCGATCGCCTGCGCTCGGCCGCTCGCGCTGGCCGGCATGCTTGCTGCCGGCCTCCTCGCCGTCCCCGCCCATGCTCAGCCGGTGCCGTCCGGCAAGCTCACGGTGACGCCGGACTTCCCGGATGATGACCACGACCGCACCAATCTGAGCGGGGCGGCTTGTTTCGTGAAGGAGAACGTCCGCAAGTCCTGCGTCATCGTCGCGGACGAGGGACGACACGCGCGCTTCTTCTCGATCGCCGGCGCGACGATGATCCCAGGCGACCGGATCTTCCTGCTTCCGGCCAAGGACGAGAACGGCAAGAAGTTCAAGGAAGCCGACCTGGAGGCCGTCGCGTTCGACGCCGGCACCTACTACGCCGTCGGCTCGCACGGCCTCTCCGGCGAGGAGGGCAAGAAGCAGCCCTCGCGCTACTTCGTCTACCGCCTTTCCGTCGACCCGGCGACCGGCCGGCCCGCCGACCTCGGCAGCGAGACCAAGGCCTCGGCCTCGGTGGAGCGCAAGGCGACGCTCGAGGCTTTGATCGCCGCGGACGACAAATTGAAACCGCACATCGACAAGGTCCCCGGGGAGCAGGGCGTCAACATCGAGGGCCTCGCCGTCGCCGGCGGCGACATGTTCTTCGGCTTCCGCGGGCCGGTGCTCGACGACGGCGCGCTCGTCATGCAGGTGCCGGTCGCGGCGATCTTCGACGGAGCGG
>JAJKJG010000135.1 GCA_021154065.1 Methylobacterium sp. | reverse complement strand
GTGATGAAGCTCGGCCCGAACATGCCGAGCACGTGCCACTGGATCCCGAGCGCCGCGCTGCCGACGGAATGGCCGCACTCGACCATCGCGACCGGCGCCGCCGTCATGAGGAAGCTCATGAGGCCGAAGGACACGATGCCGGCGGCAACCGCGATCGCGAAGCGGGGCTGCCATACGATCTCAAGCAAGGGACGCCCGCCGGACCGCGGCGCGTCCGGCGCGAACGGCGCGGCTTTGAGGAACGCGACGACGACGATGGTCAGGAGGGCGAGCGCGGCCTGCGCCAGGAAGGTGCCGGTGAACAGCAGGCCCGGAACGAGCTCCCGCGTCCAGATCACCGTCTGGGGTCCGATGATCGCGGCCGCAAGGCCGCCGCACATGACCCAGGAGATCGCGCGCGCCTTGAAGGCCGGCGAAGCCGCGTCGGTCGCGGCGAAGCGGTAGCTCTGGACGTAGGCGATGTAGAGCCCGGTCGTGAGGGTGCCGAGGCAGAACGCGAGGAAGCTGCCGCGCGTGACGCCGGCCGCGGCGACGAGACCGCCAGTGACGCCGAGGAGCGCGCCGAGGATGTAGCCGTTGCGCCGCCCAAGCCGGCGCATGACGAACGCGGCGGGAAGCGTCCCGAGCGCGACCCCGAGCTGGACGAGGCTGACCGGCAGGGTCGCGAGGCCTCTGTCCGGCGAGAGCGCAAGCCCGATGATGCCGCCGAGCGAGGTCACGATCGGCGAGGCCGCCCCGCCGAGCGCCTGCGCCGCGGCAAGGACGCGCGTGTTGTGCCTCGCGATCCGGTCGTCGATCATCGCCCGCTCAGAAGTGGCGGTAGGAGCCGCGCTCGTAGCGCCGCTCCTCGCCGGCGCGGCGAAACAAGGGCAGGGCCGTCCCCTTCGTAACGGTTCCGATCGCGGTTGTCGCCACCCCGGCCTTCGCCGAGGCGGAGAGAAAGGCGTCGAGCCGCTCGGGCGGGACCGCGGCGAGGATCTCATAGTCGTCGCCGCCGGTGACGAGGCGGTCGAACAGGGAGGGCTCGGCCGTGAGCGCCGCCCGCGCCGCTGGCGAGAGCGGGATTTTGTCGGCGTCGACGACCGCGCTCGTGCCGCCCGCTCGCATCATCTTGGCGAGATCGCCGGCGAGCCCGTCGGAGACATCCATGGCGGCCGAGGCGTGGGCGAGGAGCGCGGCCGCGAGCCCGTTGCGGGGCTGCGGGTGCAGGTAGCGGTCGGCGAGGAATTCCCGGTCCTGCGTGGACAGGATCGAGCCCCATAAGGGTACGGAGGAGCCGCGGACGGCAAGCCCAAGCGCGGCATCGCCGATGGTGCCGCTGACACACAGCACCTCACCGGGACGAGCCGTGGTGCGCTCGACCATGCCCCCGGCCGGGACCTCGCCGAAGGCGGTAAGCGAAATGGCGATGCCGGGACCGCGCACGGTGTCGCCGCCGAGGAGCGCGCAGCCGGAGGCGCGGGCGGCGGCGCCGAGCCCTTCGCAGAACGCCGCGAGCCAGGCCTCGCTCCAGTCCGGCGGCAGGGTCAGCGTCAGCACGAAACCGACCGGCGCCGCGCCCTTGGCAGCGAGGTCGGAGAGGTTGACGCCGAGCGCCTTGCGGCCGACCGAGCCGGCCGGGTCATCGGCAAAAAAATGCACGCCCGCCACGACGGCGTCGACCGTGACGACGAGGTCGTGCCCGGGCCGCGGCCGCAGGATGGCGGCGTCGTCCTTCAGCCCGAGCGCTCCCTCGCCGGCGATCGGCGCGAAATAGCGGGCGATAAGCTCGTCCTCGCTTGGGCGGCCTCCGGCCGAAGGCTTGGTCATCCGACCGCCTGCGCTCGATGTGCCGAGCCATGAATCCCCGCACGGCCACACAACCCTCCTCATGCTGAGGTGCGAGGCCGAAGCCGAGCCTCGAAGCACCCACATTGTCGACGCTGCGTCAGCGGAGTGCGTCCTTCGAGGCCGCTTCGCGGGCTCCTCAGGATGAGGAGCAGGGGAGTATGGGCCAGATGGATTCTCCTTGCTTCGACCGTCTTACCGCACCTTGCCGGCGCGCCTGGGGGCCGGCTTCGCCGTGCGCTTTGCCTCGAGCTCCCCTTCCCTCGCCTCGCGGGCGATTGCATCGAGCACGGCGTTCACGAGCCCCGGCTCGTCCTCGTTGTAGAAGCCGTGCGCGACGTCGACATACTCGGTGATGGCGACGCGCGCCGGCACGTCCTTGCGGAACATGAGCTCGTAGGCGCCGGCCCTGAGGATCGCGCGCAGCACCGCTTCGACCCGCTTCAGTGGCCAGCCCTCGGACAGGACCTTGTCGACCTTGCCGTCGATGGCGCGCTGCTCGGCGACGACGCCCGACAGCACGGCGCGAAAGAAGGCGCTCTCGGCCGGCTTGAAGGCGACCCCCTCGACCTCCTGCCCGATCCAGTGGGCCTCGAATTCGGCGAGCGCGTCGATCACGCCCTTGCCGGCGAGGTCCATCTGGTAGAGCGCCTGGACGGCAGCGAGGCGGGCGGCGCTGCGCTCGGCGGTCTTTGCAATCGTTGTCAGCCCACCGCCGCGAGACGACGCGCGGCTCGGAGCACAGTCAGGGCGGCCTCGGCCGCGCCGCCGCCCTTGTTCAGCTCGCCGACGCGGGCCCGGCGCCAGGCCTGGGCCTCGGTGTCGACCGTGATGATGCCGTTCGCGAGCGGGATGCGGCGGGCGACCGACAGATCCATCAGCGCCCGCGCGCTCTCGCCGGCGACGATCTCGAAATGGAAGGTGTCGCCGCGGATGACGCAGCCGAGCGCCACCGCCGCGTCGTAGGGCCGCCCGGCATTTTCGGCGGTTTCGAGCGCGATGGCGAGCATCTGCGGGATCTCGAGCGCGCCCGCGACGGTGACGACCTCCGCCGTCGCCTGCGCGGCCTTAAGCGCTGCGCGCGCGCCGCGCAGGAGCTCGTCGGCGATATCGTCGTAGAAGCGCGCCTCGACGACGAGCACGCGCGCGCCGGTGAGGGGCGCGCGGTCGCTCGCGTTCTGTCGGGGCGTCGCCATGGGAGGGGCGGTCAGTAGCCCGCCCGCCTCGCCTCGGCAAGCCGCGCCGCGTAGCGCGCCATGAGATCGACTTCGAGATTGAGACAGTCGCCTGGCTGGCGCTCGCCCCAGGTCGTGACCGCGAGCGTGTGCGGGATGATGAGCACCGAGAAGGCGTCGCCGTTAACCCCGTTCACCGTCAGCGAGGCGCCGTCGAGGGCGACCGAGCCTTTCTCCGCGATGAGCGCGGCGAGCGAGCGCGGCGCGCGGACGTCGAAGCGCGCGCTCGGTCCCCAAGGGTCGTCGCCGCCGGTGATGGCGTCGCGGCTAAGGATCTCCGCCACGCCGTCGATATGGCCGGTGACGATATGCCCGCCGAGCTCGTCGCCCAGCTTCAGCGACCGCTCGAGGTTGAGGCGGGTGCCCGGCCGCCATGCGCCGGCGGTGGTGCGGGCAAGCGTCTCAGCGGCAGCGTCGACCTCGAACCAGCAGCCGTCCGCGCGCCCGCCGACCGCGACGACGGTGAGGCACGGGCCGGAGCACGCGATCGAGGCGCCGAGCGCGATCGTCCCGGGATCGTAGGAGGCCTCGATGCGGATGCGGCGGACCGCACCGGCCTCGCTCACCGATGCGACCCTGCCGATAGCGGTGATGATGCCGGTGAACATCAGGCCCGCTCGTAGAGCTCGAGCCGGTCGGGGCCGAGCTCCTCGGTCTCGACGAGCATGAACCGGTTGGACAGCGCGGTCCGCAAGCCCGGGCCGATCGCCGGTATCCCCGGCTCGTTCAACCGGCTCGAGCTCGTCGCGACCGCGAACTCGTCGACGAGATCGTGCGCGACGAGCACCTCGGCGCAGCTCGGGCCGCCCTCGCTGAACACGCGAGTGATGCCGCGGCCGGCGAGGAGACGCATGGCGGCCGGCACGTCGAGCCGGCCGTCGCGGGCTCCGACCCGCATCACCTCGGCGCCTTGGGCGGCGAGCCGACGCTCCGCCTCGGCCGGCGCATCCTCGGTGCAAATGATCCACGTCGGCGCCTCGCGGGCCGTCACGGCGAGGGTGGCGCTCGCCGGCGTACGCAGCCGGCTGTCGAGGATGACGCGCACCGGCGACCAATCCTCCATGCCCGGCAGGCGCACGGTGAGCTGCGGATCGTCCGCCAGCACGGTTCCGACGCCGACCATGATCGCGTCGGCATGGGCGCGGATCAGGTGCGTGCGGCAGTTCGAGCGCTCGCCGGTGATCAGCAGGCGCGCACCCGACAGCCGCGCCGCGGAGCCGTCGGCGGTCTGTGCGAGCTTCAGGGTGACGGCCGGCCGCCCTTCGGTCGTGCGCAGGATGTGGCCACGGTGGAGCCGCCGCGCGGCGTCCGCCAGAACGCCGGTGACGACCTCGACGCCGCGGTCGCGCAGGAACTGGTGCCCGCGCCCGCGCACCCGCGGGTCGGGGTCCTCGAGAGCGGTCACCACGCGGGCGACCCCCGTCGTCATGATCGCGTCGACGCAGGGCGGCGTCCGGCCGTGATGCGAGCACGGCTCGAGCGAGATATAGAGCGTGGCGCCGCGCGCCGAGGCGCCGGCGTTCTCGAGCGCGATGCGCTCCGCGTGCGGGCGCCCGCCAGGCTGGGTCACGCCTTGCGCGAGGATCAGCGGCCCCTCCCCGTCGGCGCCGACGACGAGCGCGCCGACCGAGGGGTTCGGCCAGGTCAGGCCGAGATGGCGCTCGCCAAGCGCCAGCGCCATGCGCATGAAGCGCTCGTCCAGGGCGGCGTCCGGGGCAGGCCACGGCCCGGAGCGCTCAGGGCCGGGGCTCGCGAGCGGGACCGCGCTCACGCGTCGGTCCGCGCGGCCTTGCGCGGTCCGGGGCGCTTCGGCGCCGGCTCCTCGGCCGTCAGCTCGCCGATCAGCTCCTCGAAATCCTTCGCCTCGCGGAAGTTCTTGTACACCGAGGCGAAGCGCACATAGGCGACGTCGTCGAGGCCCTTCAGCCCCTCCATGATCAGCTCGCCGATGCGCTCGCTCGCGACCTCGCTGTCGCCGAGGCTTTCGAGCTGGCGCACGACGCCGTTGATCATGCGCTCGACGCGCTCCGGCTCGACCGGCCGCTTGCGCAAGGCGACCTCGAGCGAGCGCTGCAGCTTGTCGCGATCGAAGGGCACGCGGCGTCCGGAGCGCTTGACGACGACGAGCTCGCGCAGCTGCACCCGCTCGAACGTGGTGAAGCGCCCGCCGCAATCCGGGCACACGCGGCGGCGGCGGATCGCGGAGCTATCGTCCGTCGGCCGCGAATCCTTCACCTGCGTGTCGAGGCTCCCGCAATAGGGGCAGCGCATGCGTAATCGGCCTCAGGCGTAGATCGGGAAGCGCCGGGTGAGCTCGTGCGCCCGCTCCTTCACAGCGGCTTCGGTCGCGCCGTTGCCGTCCTCGCCGTGCTGCGCGAGGCCATCGAGCACCTCGACGATGAGCTCGCCGACGCGGCGGAACTCGGCGACCCCGAAGCCGCGCGTCGTGCAGGCGGGGGAACCGAGCCGGATGCCGGAGGTCAC
>JAJKJG010000134.1 GCA_021154065.1 Methylobacterium sp. | reverse complement strand
GGCGATGTCGCGGAAGAGCTTCGAGTCGCGGTAGGCCCCTTCCAGTGCTCGAAGTCGCGCAGCACGTAAGGCGCGTTGGTGATCGCGATCGGCTTGTGGATCGATCCGGCGAAGGCGACGCCGGTGTAGATCATGTCGACGGTGCCAAGGCCGAGACCCTCGTTGATCTGGTTCTCGTTGCCGAGCTGGGAGGCCGGGAAGACCTGGATCTCGTACTTGCCGTTGGTGCGCTTCTTGATCTCGTCGGCCGCCCACAGCGCCTCGGTGTGGTAGGGCTCGGCGACCTCGTAGACATGCGCCCATTTGAGCTTCGTCTGGGCCGCGGCCGGCAGGGCCGCGAGCGCAAGGCCGGCGGCCCCGACGGCGAGAATGCGCGTCAGGATACGTGAAAGCACGGGCATCAGGTTCCTCCGGTAGGGCTGTGGCCGGCCTCAAACGCCGGTCTTGAGATCGCCGGGCGCGCCGCCCGTCCGGCGGAACCGTAGAGTAATATATCACTCGACGCCAGATGCTCTCTGAGCCAGCATGGGCTCCGCCGATGGTCTGCCCGGGAGGTGCGCGCGATGCCAAGATGCGCGTTGGTTCTTGTCGGATTTTGCATCGCCCTTGCTCTGCCGGCTCAGGCGCAGCCTCGGCCGGATCCGACGCCCCCGCCTTACGAGGGCCTCTGGGGCGCGGACGGCATCGCCGCTTGCCGCGACGAGGACGGCGTGAACCGCATGGAGATCACCGGCAAGCGCCTCTTCTGGTACGAGACGCGCTGCCGGGCGCTGAGCATCGAGGCGCAGGGCCCGCGGTCCTGGACCATGCGCCTGTCCTGCGAGGGCGAAGGGCAGCGGTTCAACGCCAGGCCGCGGATTTCGCTGCCTGCGCCGGACAGGCTCGTCATGGAGAACTCCCCCGTCGGGCGGACGAAGCGGCAGGTCTACGTGCGCTGCACCGGAACCGCCTCGCCCGGCCGGCGGTGAACGCGCACAGCGGGAATCGTTCACCAAAAATTCATTGCGTCCCGTCCGATACTTAGGTCTCAATAACGGGAACGGTCCCCGGCGGGCCGGCGCCAGGGGAGAGATGGCCGTCATCGTCACACCGGACGATCCGCGCGACCTGACCTACGACCGGCAGGTGGCGCGCCAGTTCGCGCGCCTGACCTCGGGCTGGTGGCGCGGCGCGACGGCGCGACGGGCCTGGCTCCTGACGATCGCTCTCGCGACGCTGGTCATCGCCAACATCGGCGTCAACCTCGGCGTCAACCAGTGGAACCGCGTCTTCTTCGACGCGCTCGAGCGCCGCGACGGCGCGACGCTCGGGCTTGCGGTCGCGGCCTTCGCCGGGCTCGTCGTGGTGATCGCCGGCATCGGCGTGCTCATCGTCGTCACGCGCGAGACGCTGCAGGTGCGCTGGCGCGAATGGCTCGTGCACCGGCTCACCGGCATCTGGCTGACCCGCCAGCGCTACTACCGGCTCGGACTTGCCCAGATCGAGCCGGCAAACCCCGAATACCGCATCGCCGACGAGAGCCGCCTCTCGACCGAGCCGGTGGTCGATTTCGCGATCGACCTCCTGAACGCGCTCCTCTCCTTCGTTGCCTTCATCGGCATCCTGTGGACCGTCGGCGGCGCGATCTCGTTCCAGGTGTTCGGGACCTGGATCACGATCCCGGCCTACATGACCGTCGCGGCGCTCCTCTACGGCCTCGCGATGTCGGCGATCACCGTCTATGTCGGGCGCCCGCTCGTGCCCGGCGTCGCGGCCAAGAACGAGGCCGAGGCGCGCTTCCGCTTCGAGCTGACCCGGCTGCGCGAGAACGCGGAATCGATCGCGCTGATCCGCGGCGAGCCGGACGAGCGCGGCATGCTCGGCCGCTCCTACGACAGGCTCGTCGGGCGCTGGCTCGCGGTCGTGCGCCTCCACGGCCGCCTCACCTGGATTACCAACGCGTCGGGCGCGCTGATCCCGGTCGTGCCGCTGCTGCTTGCGACGCCGAAATACCTCTCGGGCGAGCTGACGCTCGGCGCCGTGACGCAGCTCGCGGCGGCGTTCTTCCAGGTCCAGGTCGCCTTCGCATGGCTCGTCGACCGCTACAAGTTCATCGCCATGTGGTACGCCTCGGCGCGCCGCGTCATGGCGCTCGTGGACGCGGCGGACGAGCTCGATCGCAGCCTCGACGAGGCCGGCGGCATCGTGCGGCTGGAGGTGGCGGAGCGCCGTCTCGCGCTCCAGCACCTGACCGTCGCCGACCGCGCCGGCCGCGTGCTGATCGAGGACGCGAGCGCGGTGATCGAGCCCGGCGAGAAGGTGCTGATCCTCGGCGAGTCCGGGGCCGGCAAGTCGACGCTGATGCGGGCGATCGCCGGGCTGTGGCCGTGGGGCTCGGGCCGCATCCTGGTGCCGCGCGACACCGCCATCGCCTTCGTGCCGCCGCGGCCCTACCTGCCGCTCGGGACGCTCCGGCAGGCGATCCTCTATCCGGCGCTCGAGCTCGAGGTCGGCGACGACGAGATCGGCGCGATCCTCGACGAGTGCGGGCTTGCGGCCTGGAGCGACCGGCTCGACCGCGTCGAGCGCTGGGACCAGATCCTGTCGAGCGGCGAGCGCCAGCGCCTCGCCTTCGCGCGGCTGTTCCTGCAGAAGCCGCAGATCGCGATCCTCGACGAGGCGACCTCGGCGCTCGACGAGGGCAGCCAGGCGGTGCTGATGCGGCTCGTCAAGAGCGAGCTCCCGGCGACGACCGTCGTCTCGGTCGGCCAGCGCCCCGAGGCCGAGGCCTTCCACGACCGCTGCCTGAGGCTCGTGCGCGCCGAGGGCGGCGCCCGCCTCGTCGACCACACCGCCGCCGTGCCGCTGCGGGTCAGCGCCTGAGGCTCAACGAGGAACGAGGATTGCGATGACGGAGGCCGCGAAGCTGCTGTTCTGGGACGATTCCTGGGACCTGCGCGAGAAGGAATGCCCCTGCGACGTCCACTTCATCGAGTGGCTCGACCGCGAGAAGATCACCGGCAGCGCCATCTACCATTTCGGCACCGGCAACCATCATCACGTCGGCATCGAATGCGCGCGCGAGAACCGCCGCAACTCGGTCCTCGGCATCACCGCCGCGCCGCAGGAATACCAGAAATACATCGAGCTCGCGATCGCGCGACCCGAGGTGCTTCGCTATTACAACGCCGTCTTCGGCGACATCTATCTCCTCAACCCGAAGCTGCTGCCGGTCTTCGACGTCGTCACGCTGTTCCACCTCTGCGAGTTTCGCGGCGAGCGCACCGATGCGTATGGCGGGGCGAGCGACCTCGATGTCGCGAACCTCCTCACCGACAAGACGCGGCCCGGCGGCCACATCCTGTTCTTCACCTCGAGCTTCGCCTTCGCCTGGGACGGCCCGATGAGCGCCAAGAAGGTCATCGCGATCTGGGAGAAGGAGCGCCCGGTCGAGCGCGTCGGCGAGTACAAGTCGCTCCTGGTGTATCGCAAGAAAGGCTGAGCGCTTCCCTCCCCCTTGCGGGGAGGGGCAGGGGTGGGGGTCGCCGGCATAGAGCGCTCGATCGACGACGCGCGCGGTGTATCAGCCGCAGGGAATAGGGACGCACAGGTTTCGCTCTACGCCCGCGACCCCCACCCCCGCTCGGGCTTCGCCCGAGTCGGCCCTCCCCGCAAGGGGAGGGAACCGCCTACACCACCTTCAGCCTGATCTCTCCCAGGCCCTCGATCGCGCCGACCATCGTCTGGCCGCGCTCGACCTTGCCGACGCCCTCGGGCGTGCCGGCGAAGATCGCGTCGCCGGGTTTGAGCTCGAAATAGCTCGACAGATAGGAGATCTGCTCGGCCACCGACCAGATCATGTCGGAGAGGTCGGCCTTCTGCTTGACCTGCCCGTCGACGGTGAGCGAGATCGCGCCCTTCGACGGGTGGCCGATCTTCGCGACCGGGTGGATCGGGCCGACCGGGCCGGAATTGTCGGTGCCCTTGCCGAGCTCCCAGGGGCGGCGCAGGTCCTTGGCCTGCTGCTGCAGGTCGCGCCGGGTCATGTCGAGGCCGACGGCGTAGCCCCAGACGCAGTCGAGGGCCTTCTCGACCGGGATGTCCTTGCCGCCCTTCGCCAGGAAGGCGACGAGCTCGATCTCGAAATGATAGTCCTTGGTCTGCGCCGGGTAGGCGTGCTCGATGGTCTTGCCCTCCGGCACGAGCTCGAGGGTGTCGGCCGGCTTCATGAAGAAGAACGGCGGCTCGCGGGTCGGATCGCCGCCCATCTCGCGCGCATGCGCCGCGTAGTTGCGCCCGACGCAATAGACGCGGCGGACCGGGAAGGTGTCGGACGTGCCCGCGACCGGGACGGCGGGACGCTGCGGTTCGGTGATGACGGAGGCCATGGCTTTCCCTGGTGGCTGAGGGCGCTCCTCTACAGCGGCGGGCGCGGCTGCGCCAGGGTCTGTAGCGGAGGTGGAAACCCGGCGCGTTCTGTCCTAGTTCTTGGCCAAAGGTTCTTGGCCGAAGGATGAAGAGCCATGGATACCGAGACGATCAGCGTGACCTTGCCGGCCGAGATCGTGCGCGCGATCCGCGACGCGGTCGAGACGGGCGCCTATTCCTCCGCCGACGCCGTCGTCGAGGACGCCCTGCGCCTGCTCCAGGAAGACGAGACCGAGACGCCGGAGTTCGCAGCTTACATGCGCGAGAAGATCAAGGAGTCGCTCCAGGATCCGCGGCCAAGCGTGCCGATAGAGGAAGCGTTCGAGCGACTGAGGCGCAGGCATGAGGAACGCGTGAAAGCGGCCCGCGATGCGATATAGGGTCACCATCCGCCCCGAGGCGGAGGAAGACCTTGCAACGATCTACGACGTCATCGCCGAAAAGAATCCGGCTGCCGCAATGCGCTTCGTCGATGGCATTCGGGATCTCTCGATGAGTTTGGACCATTTCCCGCGTCGAGGTAAGCCGCGCGACGATGTGGCGGCCGGAGTTCGCACGCTCGTCTACCGCAAGCGCGCGACGATCGCTATCGAATCCTTGACGACACTGTCGAGGTGACCCGCGTGTTCTACGCAGGCCGGGACTACGAGGCCATTCTCCGGCAAGGCACCTCCGAATGAGCGTCGACGCAGCACGGCTTCTGGACCGAATCGCCGCCCGCATCGGGCCGCAGCACGTGCTCGCCGATCCCGCCGACATGGCCGGTTACCTCACCGAGAGCCGCGGTCTTTACCAGGGTTCAGCGCTCGCGGTCGTGCGGCCGGCCGATACCGGGGAGGTTGCGTTCGCGGTGCGGGAATGCGCAAAGGCCGGCGTTGCCGTCGTGGCGCAGGGCGGCAACACCGGGCTCGTCGGCGCCGGCGTGCCGTTCGGCGGCATTGTGCTGTCGACGGCGCGGCTCGACCGCATCCGCGAGATCGATCCCGTCAACGCCACCATGACGGCCGAGGCCGGCTGCATCCTGCAGAACCTGCGCGCCGCGCCCGCCGCGCACGACCTCCTGTTCCCGCTCTGGCTGCCCTCCGAGGGCTCGTGCCGGCTCGGCGGCAACCTTGCGACCAACGCCGGCGGCGCCAACGTGCTCCGCTACGGCAACACCCGCGACCTCGTGCTCGGCCTCGAGGTCGTGCTCGCCGACGGCCGCGTCTGGAACGGGCTCAAAGGTCTGCGCAAGGACAACTCGGGCTACGACCTCAAGAACCTTTTCGTCGGCTCGGAGGGCACGCTCGGCATCATCACGGCGGCGGTCCTGAAGCTCGTGCCGCGCCCGAAGGCGACGACGACGGCGTTCATCGGCTGCGCCTCGGCGCGGCGCACGCTCGACCTGTTCCAGCGCTTGCGCCAAAGCGACGACGACACGCTCACCGCCTTCGAGCTGATGCCGGCCTTCGCGCTCTATATGGTCCTGAAGCACGGGCAGGGGACGGTGCGGCCGCTCGCCGGCGAGCACCAATCCTATGCCCTGATCGAGCTGTCCTCGCCGGACCCCGAGGCGGACCTCGCCGGCCGGCTCGAGGCGGTTCTCGGCGCGGCGCTCGAGGAGGGCCTCATCGCCGACGCGACCATCGCCGCGAGCGAGGCCCAGAACCAGGCGCTCTGGCGCCTGCGCGAGACGCTCTCGGAGGTGCAGGGGCTCGAGGGCGGCTCGATCAAGCACGACGTCTCGGTGCCGGTGTCGCGCGTCGCCGATTTCATCGAGGCGGCGGAGGCGGCCTGCACCGCGGCGATGCCGGGCATCCGCCCGTGCTCGTTCGGCCATGTCGGCGACGGCAACATCCACTACAACCTGTCGCAGCCGGTCGGCATGGACAAGGCCGCGTTCCTGTCGCGTTGGGAGACCTTCAACCGCATCACGCACGACATCGTCGCGGCGATGAACGGCTCGATCTCGGCCGAGCACGGCATCGGCCTCATCAAGCGCGACGAGCTCCTGCGCTACAAGGACCCGGTCGCCCTCGACCTGATGCGGACCCTGAAGCGCGCGCTCGACCCGCAGAACATCCTCAACCCCGGCAAGGTGATCGCGATGGGGCCGGACGCGCCGGCGGCGCTGCCGGTCGCGAAGAGTGCTTAGGGTGCCGAGGCCATGAGGATTGTGCATCCGGCTCACGTTCCCGAGTGGAGGGGCCGCCACAACTCCCCTCATGCTGAGGTGCAAGCGGAGCGAGCCTCGAAGCACGCACCGGCGGTTGGACGCTGCCCTGACAGGGTTGCGTCCTTCGAGGCTCGCCTTCGGCTCGCACCTCAGGATGAGGGGCTTGGGAGGATGGCCCGGATTAGCCGCGCCCATCGCTTCGGCACCTAGCCCCATGAAGACTCTCGACCTCCTCGCCTTCGGCGAGCCGCTGATGGAGTTCGCCGAGGTCGAGCGTAGCGGCGAGCGGCTCTATCTGCCGGGCTTCGGCGGCGACTCGTCGAACGCCGCGATCGCGGCGGCCCGGCAGGGGGCGAAGGTCGCCTATTTCACGGCGCTCGGCGACGATGCCTTCGGCGAGCGATTCCTCGGGCTGTGGGACGAGGAGGGGGTCGACCGTGCCGCCGTCCTCATCCGGCCCGGCGAGCGCACCGGCATCTATTTCATCTCCTACGGGCCCGACGGACACCTCTTCAGCTATTACCGCGCCGGCTCGGCGGCAGCCCAGGTAACGCCGGCCGAGCTGCCGCTCGACATGATCGCCGCGGCCCGGGTGTTCCATCTCTCGGCCATCAGCCAGGCGATCTCATCAGGCTGCGCCGACGCGGGCTTTGCCGCGATCCGCCATGCCAAGGCGAACGGCACGGCGGT